>NZ_JBOZWO010000048.1:0-43997 GCF_050864975.1 Paenibacillus sp. GXUN7292
CTTTCAAATGGTTCAATTCATCTATTATAGAACTTATTCATTATCCCTAAAGAGTTTATTACTATTATATTTCCATCCTGATCTCGAAACGTATCTGAAATTGTAGTGTATATTCCAACAATTGTTACATTCCTTGATAAGCGGTCAATTTTTTGATTGTCATCTATTAACTTACAATCACTAAGTATATACGTATTTGTACAAGAAATGGAATGTTCTTCAAGTAAGTAACCAATTGATGTACTTCTTTTCACCTGGAATGGTGACATTAGAGACTATAACCACAAAAACAAATACAATAATACCTATCAAGATTATCTTTTTTTTCATAATTCCCCTTTCTTTACAGCAGCTATTCGTTGTTTATTATCAGCCCCTGAACAGCTCTGTGTAACTAATGATGCTAATACTAGAGCAACTAATAAATAATACCCTTTCACTTCGTCACTTCACTTTCCACGCTTAGCTTTTTAGAAATAGTTTATCTTTATAAAGAAGCCGAGTGCGACAAACACTCGGCTAATCGATTATCTCCAATCTTTTTCTTATCATTCTAATTTGACCCCTATGATTAATTTCATCTTCGAAAACGTGAAACCACATGAAGTAATAATTTGCTTGTTTTTTATACCAGAACTCTTCCTGATTATATAGCCAATCATCATTAACCGATTTAAATAATTCGAAAGTTCGATTTCTGACTTCATTTAATTTATCCATATAATATTTCAGATCATTTCCTCTAATTTCTTTTCGTCCTTTTTCACCAAGCTCCAAAGCTGCACCCCAAATGGATATTTCTTCATCATTTAACTCTCTTAATTCAAAGGTTTGCAGCTGATATGCATATTCTACCGCCGCAAAATGCAGCAGCAAAGCGCCAATGGAATTACTCTCTTCATCTAGTAAAAAATCCAGTTGATCTATAGTTAAATTTTTAACGGCTTCTAATGTTGTAAACCTTGCATAATTCATCATCGACAGCAACCGGCTAATTTGAGGAGAATAACCAGGTATGTCGGAAATGAGATAGATATTATTCATGTTTAACATGTTTTCCCTCCAGTCTCCTATAAACTTGTATACGATCGAAAGTCAAATATTATGTTTCTGTTATTACTTTAACTTCCAGAAAATTTACCCCTCGAAATGTCTGGTCAATTGTTATTTCCCTCTTTTAATAACAAATGCATTATCGGCCTGAGTAAATCCAACCTTCGGATAATAGTTGATTGCTCCTGGGGCGGACAATAAGACTAAAGAGCACTCTTCCCCTATTTTTCCCCTGACTCTCAGTATGAGTTGCTCCCCAATACCACATTTTTGATATTGCTTATCAACAGCCAAATCCGATAAATAACAACAGTATGCGTAATCAGTTACCGCACGTGCTATTCCAATTAATTTTTCATCTTCCCATGCTGTAATTATGATGTCAGCATTGTTAATCATTCGTTGTAATCGTTCTAGATCCTCATAAGGTCTCTTAATCCCTGAAGCCAGAAATACTTTTGAAAGATCCTCGGCTTTAATGTCCATACTGTCCTTGTAGGTTATCCTCATCTTTAAGCTCTCCTTGTTACAATTTCAAATTCAGCAGTTCTTCTCTTGCCTTTATCAACCATGGATGAACTAATTTCATCTTATCTCTCTGTTCCCAAATATGATTTAAGTATGTCAAGATTCCCTCATCAAGTTTATGATCGTTGACCTTTTCTCTGATATCTATCAGATATTGATGATCACCCTGCAGTTCCCACGATATCTTATCCGAGATAAATAGCACTTTATCAAGCAGACTTGATTTCGGTTTTAACGTTGTATGACATTCGATAGCGTCTAATATTTCCTCGTCATGAATTTTAAATATTTCCACAGCCATTGCTTTTGATAATTTCTGATGTACTATTCGTCCGTATTTGTACTCATCATCCAATAATTCAATTGAAAGTTGTTTAGCAACTGCTAACATTTCACTAGCAGGAATGACATTGCTAACATCATGCAGTAAACCAGCCTGTTTAGCCTTGTGTGGGTCTGCACCGTATAGCCTGGCTACACGCTCAGCCTCATTTGCCACTGTAATTGTATGATTGAGGGTTTCGAGGTCATTATGGGATAAAAAGAATAATCGGATATTATTCTCCAATTCACCTGAAAGTTGTAAATCTTTTACGTAAGGCTCTAGAATGTATTTCATTATTAGCCTCCTTATCTATATCCGCCGGATAGGACAACAGCTATTTACTACCAATTCTATTAAATTTCCCTTAAAAATGGAAGAGCTGTTCCATATATCATCTTAATGACATACGAAACAGCCCTATCTCCTTTATTTTGCACTCACCCTATTCGTTTTCTTCAATAAATAAAGCAAGTATGGAGCGCCGATCAAAGAAACGATAATACCTGCCGGAATCTCCTTCGGCGCTAAGATTACCCGCCCAAAGAAATCTGCACTAATTAATAAAATTCCTCCTACACAAAGCGTTAGCGGCAGCAGTCGCAGCATTTTGGGACCAACCAGCTGTCTGGCAATATGAGGAGCGAGCAGACCAATAAACCCGATTGCTCCAACTACGGAGACGCTGATAGCTGACAATGCAACAACTAAAATAATAATGAGCAGCCGCGACTTTCGCGTATTGACACCAACGCCTGTGGACACTTCATCTCCAAAGGATAAAACATCGATTGCTCTAGCAAAGTAGAGCACTATGGGAAGAATAAGAAGGAACGTACAAATTACGATCCACATATGATGCCAGCTTGTGCCGTAAGTGCTGCCTGCCAGCCAAGTCAGCGCTTGAGAAGCGTGCAAGTTGGATTTCACAATGAAAATCTGAATAAGCGCGGCACCAACTGCCGAAAAGGCTATACCCATTAACAACAAAATCATCGGTTGAAATCCGCTTTTTGCACTAATACTCAGCACAATGATCATCGTCACAAATGCACCAATTAATGCGCCAATCGGTACAAATATAAACGGAGCTTGCGGAAATACAAGCAAAAACAGCATCGCCATCACATTCGCGCCCGACGTAATACCAAGCACAGAAGAGTCTGCCAGCGGATTGCGCAATACATTTTGCAGGATCAATCCACTCATCGCCATCATCATGCCAATAATAAAGCTGACTATTACACGCGGTACCCGGAAATCCCATACATAACGGTTATGCATCAATTGCTGCGGCAAGTCAGCTAAAGATGTAAAACGCGTTCCTCCAAACGACAAGCTTACAATGACTAATAAAAGAACAAACAATATAACAACAGGATAAAAACGAGTTAATGATCGGATGCGTACTTGGCCATCCAGCGATCCTGCTTTTGTACGTGTTGAAACGCCCATTTTAAAAGCCAAGTAAACAAGCCATGGACCTCCGATAATTGCCGTCATTGCTCCAACCGGAAGCTCGGATGTTGTGGAAACGATACGTACCAAAATATCAGCACCAATTAACAAAGCTGCCCCTACAACGATATTTCCAATAATCATGGTGCGATGCATCCGGAACCCCATCAGCCTGACCAGATGCGGTGCAATGATTCCTACAAATCCAATCGGTCCTACTGCGGACACGGTTACGGCTGCAAGCAAAATCGCAATAAGCCATCCTAGAGACTTGCTAAGTGTGACATTTTGCCCTAGCCCGGATGCTACCTCATCACCAAGCAGCAGTATATCAAAACGCCGGCTGACTAACAAAGCAAACAACAGAGCTCCCGTAATCCAAGGCCATGCAAATTGTACCCCGCTCCAATCCAGCTGAAGCAAAGTACCCGAGCCCCAGAGAAACAATCCGGAAACTTCATTCTCGAACAACAATTGCAACGCACTGGTAAAGGATGAAAATAACATCGTGACAATCATCCCTGTAAGCGCAATGCGGACAGGATCCAGTGATTTGCCAACTAGAAAGCTTACGATTAAGGCAGCTGCAATTCCGCCTGACATTGTGATCAGAATCGGAAATTTACCGCTTATCGAAGGCAAAAAAATCGTAAATAGCACTACGAAAAAATAAGCCCCTGCATGAATCCCCAGCGTACTCGCACTTGCGAGCGGATTTCTAGTCATGGATTGCAGCAGCATGCCAGCAACAGCAAGCGCGGCTCCCGCTAAACAGCCAATCACAAATCGCGGAAGCCTGCTGTACAGCAAAAAGTTCATTTGCTGCTCATCGTGCCAAACCTCTTGCCAAAAGGCGATTAAACCATGCGAGGCTTGCCCTTGGCTTACATGGATAGCTCCAAGTACTGCAAAAAGGACAATAAAACCTGCTAATAAAGATAAAGATTTTTTCATTGCACTCACTTCACTAGCGCTTGCTTAACATGTTCAACTAATGTTTCCATCGATAGCACGCTGCCAAACGTCCATACGCCAGCGCCTACATCATACATTTCATTTTCTTTTACGAAGTAAAGGCCTTTCCAAGCTGCATTATTTTCAAGGTTATTGAACAAAGGATCATCTTTTTGAACCGTATGAAGCAGCATCGCTTCTTGATATTTGGATAAGCCCTCAACGTTTGTTTCAATAAGGCCGCTTGCCGACTGTGCCTCATCTAGAATTTTATTGACCAGCCCTAAATTTTCAAGCACATGGCTAACAATTGAGTTTTTTGTAAAAATACGGAATGTGGGAGCCTGATTAACGGAAAACGCCTGAGTAAACACAAATTCATTTGTTGTTAATTTAGCGTCTTCAATTGCTTTTTTAGCTTCTGCATACTGGCCCTCCAGCCGCTGAATTGCTGCATCCGCTTCTTTCTCTTTGCCCACCAGCTTAGCTGTCTGTTTTAACGTTTTCATCATATGAGCGTACAGATCAGCTTGCGCTTCTGCTGTTGCATTGTCATACATAATGACAGGAGCGATTTTCTCGAGCTCGGCTTTTATTTTTTCATGACGCCCTTTTATCCCGATAATCACATCAGGGTTCAATTGCGAAATAACTTCCAAATTCGGTTCAATCCGGCCGCCTACATCAACGACATCTTTGGATAGCTCTGCGTCAATCGTTACCCATTTATTGAAGTTTTCTATGTCTGCGACGCCAACAGGCTGAACGCCTGTAATAAGCATTTCCTCCGTGACGCTCCATTCTAGCGTAACCACCCGAGACTTAACACCATCAAAGGTTTGTGTACCATAGCCATCTTCGATTTCAATGGTTTGATTTCCAGAAGAATTATCATTATTGTTTTGTTCCTTTGGCGAATTATCTGTTTTCTCCATACACCCCGTTAAAATAAACGCAAATACGATAACGACTGCCATATATTTTTTTAACATTTTCTCCATGTGCCCCCTATGTACTTATCAACTTAACTGATAATGATTATCATTATTATATTCGATTTGAGAACTATTCGCAATAGGTTTACTAAAAAAAACACACCGCACCTCATAAATGGGTACAGTGTTTTTCATGTTCCTTTATTATATGAGGCTATGCTGACAAGCTCGCGGCCGCTTTCTTTTTCACTGATAATAAAGTGACCATCATAATAAACACAACAGCTGCTACAAAAAGAATTGGAAGATGCTTATCCCGTTGATAAAGACTTGTGCTTAAAATGGGAGCGATTACGGCAGAAATGCCCTGCACCGAAGCCACAAGACCGGCCACGCCTCCTTGCTGCTCACGAGCAACAGAAAGGGAGGAGCCTGCCATAAAGCCAGGCATCATGAGGCCCGCTCCAATACCGAACATGAAGAAAGCAGCATAAAAAGCAACTAAGTTAACTACTAATAAAAAAAGCGCCATACTGATCATCACAAGTAAAGATCCTGCTACAATGACAGACTTTGGCTGCCAATGCTTTTTCATTTGTACCCCTTGTGTAACAATCATCGCCACTCCACTGAACATTAGCCCTAGAGAAATCATTCGTGCAGTTTCCTTCGTAGTTAAAGCCAGCTGGTCTTGAAAATAAAAACCTCCTATTACTTGCAAAGAAACAATACTAAGCATGGTTGCGAATCCTGCAAACAAGTAAAGGCGCAGCCCTTTTTGAAACGGGTTTACCTTCGGCGGCTTTTCGTGAATAACTGGCTTTTGATTGGGAATGAGCATTAGCACAACGACAAATGCAACAAGAGGTAATATTGCACCGATATAAAGCGGCCAGATAAGTCCGATAAGTGCAAATCCACCGGCAATCGCAGGACCAAGCACAAGCCCCATTCCATTAGCCGCACCAATTAATGCCATTCCTGCTGATCTGCCTTTTTCATCTGTAACGTCAGCCATATATGCCTGGGCCGAAGCTGGAACGGCTGGAATGCACAAACCGACCAAACTGCGAGCAGCAATTAACAATACAAGCAGTAGTCCGCCACTAATAAGCTTCGATAATCCAGCATACATCGTAAGAGTGAAAAGAACATAACTGACAAACATTCCTAAGAATCCTATTAAAACAATAAACTTTCTTCCTTTTAAATCACTCCATCTCCCCCACACTGGAGCCATTATGGCCATCGCAACAGAGCCCAAAGAAATAATTAAGCCAGAATGAGTTTCACTTAGCCCCAATTCACGTATTAGTGGAGGCATAACAGGAGCGATAATCATCAAGCCAACCATTGCAACAAATACACTAAAAAAAATGCCGAATCTTACTCGTACCATCCTTGCATCTATCTCCTTTCGCAGCATTGACCTTTTTGATCGTAATCCCTAATTTCTCAGCCCGAGATTACTCTGGCGAGATTTCAAGAGATTACCATTCATTATCAACGAATACGAAAAGATTATCTGCCAACAAACGGATTATCCTTAACGCTTAACGGATTATTTGATTTTTCAAATTAACTTACTTGTGAAAATAACCCTTTTCAACCTCGCTTGGATTATAGCCATAAGTTTTACGAAATAAATTAGCAAAATGGCTTAAATTGTGATAGCCAACTATGCTGGCGACTTCGCTCACATTGCCTTCTCCTTGCTCTAGCATTTTTCGAGCTTCATGCATTCTCAAGCCCCGTACATAGCCAAAGACAGTCGTGCCGAACAATTCCTTGAACCCAAGCTTGAGCTTGTAGTCGTTCAGGCCAACCATTCTGGCAAGCTCGAGCAGACTAGGAGGCTGCTGCCACATATGAGACAGAAAATTTTTGGCTTCATGCAGACTTTGAATATCGCCGGCTTTTAGCTTTGATATTGCCTCGGCTTTTAACTTTTCCCTCGCCGCTCCATCCAAATGATAAGCTAGCAGTTCAAACGCTTTTCCTTCCAAATAGAGCTTCTGAAGAACACCGCTGTATGGACATTCTTTCATTTGCTCCACAATTAAAGAAATATGAGGAGACCCTGCTACTTGTCTGCAGAAGAACGTTTCATTCGACATGCGCGCCAATTCAGGAAGCAGCTCATTCAAATGCCTAATATCGATTCGAAGCTCCATATGAAGCATTCGCTCATAAGGGGAAAGCTCTGCATGAACGTTTTCATTGCGAACGTAGAGCAGCGTAGAAATACCCGTGGACAAATCATAGCTTCTTGCTTGGCCAGCCTTCTTCCAGTTGCCTTGCCCTCTTAGCGTATAGGAGATTTCCAAATGTGGATATTGAACACCTACATCTAATTTAATCGTTTCATCAAACTTCGCGTCAAACCAATTCATTTCCATCCCATTGCGCAAACGAATTCGTTGTACATGCCCTTTCCCGCTTTGCAGCGGAAGCGAATATTTCTGATGATATTGCTCAAGTTGAGGTGATGACAACGAAACATGATCTAGTTTATTAAATAAACATCCTAGGTTATGGGTATTCATTTGCAGCTTCAAATCGTTTCCCTCCTTTGTCTATAAATTAACACTCTTTTATTGACATTGATTATTATTATCATTATGAGTATAGACAAATCCCTCTATTTATTCAAATGATCAGCTCTTAATCTCTTCAATTATTGAATGCCCTCTAGAATGGTCTTTACATGTCCATTGCCATTGTTCATGCATTCTGATAAGGCCATCCTCTAATCTCTCTGGAGTTATCTCTTATTATTATCACATAAAAGTAACTATAGGTTTTAAATTCAATATCCCCAAGTCAACGGATGTCTCTATATAACCAACTATCTGATCGAATATAAACATTGTTCATCCTATGAATATCTATCCTTTATTATTTTTTTGAATACATGAATAGGTTTTTCATAATTAATTGGTTTATAAATTTTCATATTTAACCAAGCACTTAAATCAAAATTATGATGAAACTCAATATTATTACAATAAAGTGACATTTCATTCAACGTCCCCAAAACACTCTTATCGTTTGTCTTACCTATACTTATTTCCCCTGCTTCCAAAAAATATTGTTCCACTACACTGTTTCTCAATCCCTCGAACAATAAATATTGTTTAAGATCTGTTTTGAATTTTTCTTGTAATTTATCCAACTGAGAAGTCCTAATACCATCAAGTATTAAACATAATCGACTCGAATCATTAACAAATATTATGTATTTCCTTTTTAATTGCAGTATATTAGCATGCCAACTAAATAAAGGATCTGCCGAATCCAATTCAACAGGTGTTGCTTTCATATCTTTTAACAATTTTTGAGTAAAGTTAAGAGCTAGCAATATATTCACTCCTCTGTATTATTTGCCGAGGTAGGTTTTTTCAATACTAAATTCCCTTTCCCGCAATTTTACCATGGTATTCCACACACTGAAATCTTTTTCTAGCCTTGAATATCTACAATTTTTTATAAAATACTAAATCATCATCTTGGACATATTGAGACCGTGAATAGGTCTTTATTGCTTCGTGATTATCACCGCCTGTTAAAACTTTAATGTCTCTTACTCCACGATTATGAAGCTCTTTCTCAACGAAGGAAATTAACTTAGCAGCAATTCCTCTCCCCCGGTAAGCTTCTCTAACATATAGTTCCGTTATTTCCCCTTGAAAATTGCAATAACAAAACGACTTAAAATACTGGGCACAAATAAATCCAACATAAACCTCATTCATTAATGCTACTGCGATTACTTCATTCGAAGTCTTTATGCTTTCTTGTATTTCATCTACAGATGTTAATTCTGGTCCATTAAATTCACAATTCAGTTTTTGTAATTGTTCTGCATCAAATTCTACTGCCAATCGAATGGTTATACTTGGTGTCTTCATAAGGTCCTCCAATATTACTAGATTCTCATCAATTTCTCATAGTATGAAAATATTCTTCCCTCAAAAGACCGTAATACAAAAGATCTTCGTGTTGTCCCCATTTTGTAACATGCTGCCTTAACAGACCTTCGTATTGCATACCTATTTTCTTCATGACCTTTCCCGAAGCAGGGTTCTTCCCTAGATGTCGTGAAAATATACGGTTTAACTTCATTTCCTCAAATACATATTTTACAATTCCTTTAGCAGCCTCAGTACAATAACCATTATTCATGTACTTTTTACCGACCCAATAAGCAAGCTCCCCATGATTATAATTTTTATTAATTCCTATACTTATTGCGCCAATTAAATAGTTATCCTCTTTATGCACGATTGCTAATTCAAGTAATCGGTCTTCATTAAAGTTTTTGTTATGTGTTTCTATCCATTTCTCTGCAACGCCATCCTCATATGGGTGAGGAATATTTAGTGTCATTTCAGCAATGTACCTATCTCCCGCTAATTGCTGAACTACTTTGGCATCTTCCAATCTAAAGGGACGCAATAATAATCTATCCAGATGTAATGTAGGCAGTTTTTTCATTTGGTTATTTCCAGCTATATTCTTATCTATAATTTCAATATGAAACTTCCCGAGCTTATACCATTTAAAAATTCTTAATGAGCCTATCACCCATATAACACTGAATACAATCCAAAAAAATAACCATCGTCCCAATTCATTGATTTCCCTAAGGCCTTCCATGTTAACAGATATAAATATAAGAACACGAATGTTTAAAAATAGTAAAAATACTTGTAGAATGATCCAAGCCGTTAATAATCCTTTTCTTAGCTTCATGGAGTTATCCCCCTACAATAGCTATTCTTGCGTATTTTCAAAAAATACTTCTTTCGTTATTTCAATTATTTTGTCCGTTGCTTCTTGACTAGAAGGATCCTGCACCAGTAAATGGAATATATCTCTTAGTTCGTCTACTCGTAATAAAACTAAATCTTTAGACTTCTCTTCTCTCAATGAAATATACAAATAATTTAAACTAATATCTAAATTGTCATTAATCCTCCCGTATGAAGTCAGCTCCGACATTGCAGATACATTTGACACTGTGGATATCATTGATCTATACGTATAATCATTTACTTCCATACTAAAACTTCCAAGGACACCTCCTAATTGTTGCCTAAATGAATTATCAATTGTGCTTTGAAGCTCTTTTCTTGCACTTTGGGATTCTATATATTTAAAACCGATTACTATTAAACCAAGTGATAAAAAAATTATTATAACGCTGTTTAAATTCTTCTTCATTACTTTACCTTCACTTGTTTTTGTGACTTTATATATATTTCTACCACCATTTCACGAGAAGACTTTGCCATCTGCAGCACTCCTTTAATTTATAATGACTCCAATACGAGTAGCCTTCCAAATACCAACTCCACATTATTATCCTGATGATATATCTTTTTCAATATAATTCTTCAATGTTCTTTCATTAATTCCACTCTGTACAAACTGGAATCTTTCTCCTGTAACTCTCTGAGCCCTATCTACAACTTGCCCTAAGTGATATCCGGTATGCTCAACTAAGTGGTAAATATTATACATATCAATGGCTTCAGCTTTGCTGATAGCGTATTCGAATTCTAAAAATGTTTGTTTAAGATCAGCTTGTAATGACTTCTTATCATTTTTCAAATCTGTAAACGTATTTTCAATTCCAAATTTATAGGTGATCCCTGGTTCCATGATTCTTTGAGTATTTCTTTGGATGTGTTCAATAATATGTACAATTATGCCGCCTATACTATTCGAATCATCCGATTCTTTAAACCAAATTTGATCGTTATTCAATGATTCTAAACATCTTTCAATTTCAAATAATAATGACTAACCATCCTATGTTTCGAAATGACCTTAAATTCAAATAATGAATCCATCATTCCTACATCACCCTAATTAATTTTTATTCTAGCCCGAATTATCTGGCATTAATTAGCCTTTAGTCCACTTTCTCAAATAGTATTTCCATATTATTATTCGAAATAGTTAACTTATTTTTACTAATTTCTACTTTGTACACTTTCTTATTAATTACTATTTCGGCTTTTGAATCCCACGTATATTCATATTTCTTCCTGTTTTCATTATTAAACTTTTTCGTCTCTATTCCATTCTCTTTCGTTAAATAATAATTTGAAAATGAAATTTCTTTGTCCCTAACTTCCCAGTAGTTATAATGTGATAATTCTTCGTTTGCTCCTTCTTTTTGTGACGCTTGAAGAGCTGACCAGTTGCCAATAAATAATTCCTTTGTCGATGAACAACCAGAAATCATTAGTATAGTAATGAAAAATACTGAGATGTACCCTACTTTTCTCAAATTCACGATCTCCTTTCTTCTCTCGAGTATTTCACCTTTCCTTATAGCATTTCTCGTTTATCGTCGTTCTTTCATCCTTCAATTTCTATATATCTGATTGCCCGGCTTGCCATCCAATTTCCTGAGACCAATGATGGGCCTTTTGAATAATATCCCATATAATCGGTTCTTTACCTTCTACATATCTTGATCTTTCTTGCTTATAAAGGTTCATTAATCTGTGTTTTTCTTCTACATATCTTATACAGTCTTCAGGATGAGTTCTTAAGTAGTCCCTAAATAGTAGTGATAGTTGTTCTGAATAACTGCCTGCTTGCCTTACATGTATATGTGTTCTTCTAGTGCCAGGTACTTCCCTAAAATAACCTTTAGTTTTATCAGGATTTTCTTCCCTAAAAACAAATCCAACTGCTTCAATTTTAGATCGATATTCTTGCAAATTATTTATACTAGATACTGAAATTTGTATATCAATAATCGGTTTTGCTGCTAACCTATTAACTGAAGTTGAACCAATATGATCAATTCTTAAGGCGATTTCTTTTAACGAATTCCTTAATCTTTTTCCAACTTCCTCAAACAATAAGGGCCAAGAAGGATCATATTCAGAAATTCTCCATTGATCTTCCATAATAGTATCCCACTTTCTTTTTTCGGGTCTTTTCTCCAAAACCCCCTTCTATGCAAGCTTTATCCAAAATCTGTTTATAATGTTTCCGTCTTCCTCAATAAAGTCTTTGTCCTGCACCCC
Source organism: Paenibacillus sp. GXUN7292 (assembly GCF_050864975.1). Taxonomy (NCBI): domain Bacteria; kingdom Bacillati; phylum Bacillota; class Bacilli; order Caryophanales; family Paenibacillaceae; genus Paenibacillus; species Paenibacillus sp. GXUN7292. The sequence continues at coordinate 12,303 of NZ_JBOZWO010000048.1, forward strand.
ACCATTGTTTATTATGGTTTTTCTAGATGCAACATTAACATAATCACACACTACAAGAGCGTTACTGATTCCTATCTCTTTACTTTTTTCAAGTGCCATTGCCAATAATTTAGTTGCGTATCCTTTTTTTCTTTCGGAAGGGCGTATTCCATATCCAATATGTCCGCCACTATTGAAGAGTTTCTCAGTTAATGCATGCCTTATATTGACGGCGCCTACGACTTTTCGATCTTCATTCACTAACCAAAATGTACTGCTCGGTACCCATCCATCTGCAATATATTGCTTATCTTCATTCTTAAAGAGAAATTCAAGCATGTCCTCATAATTTGTTGGATCTTTAGAAATCACCCAAGGTACCATATCTTCACCAGACTCTTGCCAATCTTGAAAAAACTCCATATATTCTTCTCTTAATTCTACCGTCGGTCTAACTAGAAATATTTGAGCCATTGACTCTCTATACTTTGAATCTTCCATATTATATACCTCGTTTTGTTATTGAATTCAGTCTGTCAAATATCGTATTTACAACACAACCCAGCCCTAGATAGCTCCTATCTTAGGCCGGGTCGTGTGTTGTTTGAGCTACTTCCATAATTAAACTCCTTAAAACCAAGGAGGGATATCCCGCTCCATGATCATCAACGATTAATTCCAAAAAATATCGTTACTTAGTTTCTTCAAGCACTAATACTTCAAGCTTGTCTATGGCATCAGTTCCTTTACAACTATTTGCCTCTAAAATTCTTCTCCCCTTACCTTCATCAGTTTTTTCATTTACTATTGCAATTTCTTTGCACGTAAACTCATGATTTTTACGATCTGAATAAAAATCCCTTGATGAATCAATCCTTATCTTTATTTCTTTACCATCTGTAAACAAGTCATAAATCCAGTAACCGCCATCAATTATTGGAGGGACTACAAGTAGGTAATCTGCTTTGCCATCATTAAAGCTGGAAACAAAATATTCAATCCTTTTGAAATCCTCTTCATTATAATTAACTATAATATCATTTGTCACGTTCATAGCATATGGTTTTTCATTTTTACTGCATGCACTTATTATACAAAATAATACAGCTACTATTATCGACCTATTTACAACATTAATCTTGTACATTCATTTCACTCTCACTTATAATTCACCTTGAAATCAACCAGTTACCTTTACTCGATTCATTAATTCTTTCACTTGTTTTCTTGTCTCTACAATTATAATTTCTTTTTGACCCTTAACTGATTCCAACATTTTTATAACTCTCATTCTACTTCTTTTCTTATAGTTCCAAACCCAAATAAAAAATGCCCAGTCAAGTTTTTCAGGACATTCTTCATTCAAATCCGGTCTTGTTTTTCCGTGATATCTAATCCTTCGTTTAATAATTCGGTATATACATAACAATCTAGGCATATCTAAAAAAATAATTACATCTGCCCGTTTTATTCGCGAATCCAATGTTCTTGAGTAATTGCCATCCATAATCCACTGTTCCTGGCTGGTTGCATCTGCAATAAATTGATCCCATTCCTCATCCGGGGTTGCAATCCAGTTTGGTTTCCAATAGTACTTATCCAAATGTATGATTGGGAGTTGTAATCGCTCACTAAGCTGTTGAGATAGCGTAGACTTTCCAGATCCGGCAGATCCTATTACTAAAATGCGATTCATTTAATCCCCCTTTTGTTAAACATGAATTCTTCTAACACTCTGTCAGTAAGCAAGCTTCTCTCAGTCTTATTGAGTTGGCTCACTAGGGAACCTTAATATTAAACTTTTCCTCTCATTATCTTCAATCCAATCTAATGTAAAACTCGATTTTTCTATAAACTCATTCAGGCTTTCCATATTTTTGAATATGTAATACCCGGTAATTTCATAATTATCTTTTCGTAATAATTCACCCTTATTTATTCCTTGATTCAAAGAACCACTAAGATACGTCAAAGGAATGGCTTCATTAAATACAGCTTGAAAATCTTTAGCGGTATTTTCTCCTCTATTTTCAAGTCTAAAATAAAAATGCAGCATAAAAGAATTGGCCGTTGCTTCAGGTTCAATTAACGTTATAGAGCTCATGTCAGTAATAATTTCATATTGTAAAGAATGCCAAATATCCACTTTATCTGTTGGCTTCAGTCGGTCTGAATGCAAGTCACTTTTTTCATTTGAAGAACATCCTATTAAAGAAACTAAAATAAGAAAGGCACATACGATCTTTATATTTACTTTCATGGATTCTCCTTTTGCTTCTATTTATACTTCATTTTATATTCTTCTGTAATTCGCAGCTTTAATTGGTAATTCCGATGCTCGAAACAAATTTCTATTGGTGCTTTAATAAGCACTTCCGTTTCAACTGTAACCAAACGCATATCACCCCGTTTATAGATTAATATACAAGCTCTGCTATAAAGTCGGATGTATAACGCGACCCAGCCTGAGATAACTCTTATCCTAGGCTGGGTCATTTGTTGCTCTGAGCTTATCGGTATTATTTGATTTTTTATAATTATTCAAATTCTCGTACATCTTCTTTACAAAAAAGACCAGAAAATATTATTACCATCTACTTCCTTTAATTGCTTTTCAAATTGTTCATCTGGTTGAATGTCCTCTACAAAATGCCATTTTTTTCTACTATCTTGCCAATACACCTTCCAAAGAGTATCTTCTAATCTTAATTGTGCAATAGGATACTCATAACGCTCTTCCATATACCCTGGTCTTTCCAGGAATAATGTGACTGTATTCCCCCGAGCTTTATAATACATTTTTATTTCATTTTTAAGATGTTCGGGAACCTTTTGTTCAAAATAGTTATCCAGTATTTTGGTTATTCTCTTTTTTGTAAAGTCATCTAGCAATATTATCACTCCGTTTTGATGGATTTGTAACATTTGAGCTCCTTCCATGATTATATATCCTAACAGGCATAGGATGCCAGTACCGCAGTATGAGTCAGGCATTGGGTTACCTCATATGCAAATAACCTCCACCCATACCAAAAGGCACGTCGGTCTTGCCATGTTGTACTAATCCGTTCAACTCAATCTGAGGATCATTAAAATCTAATAATTTGGAGTCACCAAATACCTCTTTTATTGGTACAAAAAAAGTATAATTAATTGATTTCCCTGGTTTAAGTATTACGGGATGACTAATATCTGTTTTTCCTTCAATTTTAAATGGGTTTCCCTTAGATCCATTCGGCATAATAATTGGATAATATAAATAAAAATGCAAGTACTTAATCTCCAGTTCCCCTGAATTTTTAACCTCTATTGAATATTTTCTGTAATTTTCATTTATTTCTTGGTTTATTAAGCTGATCTCAATATCATTATCATCGAATCGAATATCTGTAGCGGCGGTACAAGCAGTCAAAACAAATATGAATATTATCAGGAACGCCAGTATTGAATGCTTCATTAATTCCTAGCTCCTATCCACTTACGTTTTCTTTTAATAATGTTTACAGTTATACATTTCTAACATCGCTTATTGCATTTCTCCATCTTCTTTTTGTTTTGCGATAAATTCCTCTTTCGTTAACCCAAACAAAATAAAGTCTAAATATTTCCCGTTTGTATATACTACCTGGCGCCTCCATATATATTTTTATATTTCCGTACTACTTAATTCGCTTCTTCGAAGGCTTAATTAAAAGAATTGATAGAGTCCGTTTTCGAAATACTCAAATTCTTCATATGAAATACTTCTTAAGCCATATGCTTCAAAAAACCATTGCTTATCAGTTTCTTCCTTAAATGCATTTTGTTTTGGTCTAATAGCCAAGGCCAAATCGTATCTAGGGTCCCCAAATGCGGCTCCTCCCCAATCGATCACACCTACAATTTTATTGTCATTCACCATCACATTATCAATGGTAAAGTCACCATGAATTAAAGTATTCGGTATTTCTTTGGGAGTAGACGATTTTAATTTATGTAATAATTCCTTCGTTCCATCCACTTTATAGTTCCTAAGATTATATTCCGCCTCTTCTAGCTTTGACATTAACCACGACTCACGGGTCGTGATCAATGGCTCCGGACACAAAGTCGAATGGATCTCCCTTAAAATTTCTCCAAAATGACTAATGACCTTTTTTCTTTTCGCTACATCATGTTCGAAGTAAAAATTCCCGCATGCGAATTCCATGAAACTGACTCATTAATAACCAGCAATGTTTCTCCTCTTCCACAAGCAAATACGCTTTGGGGATCGGTAACAAACGATTCTCAAGTTGCGTTAATATTTCAAATTCCTGCTTTAGCCAGGCACTGTATAACGGTTCGGTTGTTTTCTTTAAAATAAAATTCCCGCTCATTGTAGTCAAGCTTACAACCACAGAAGTATGTCCTTGCGCAGGGAAATGAATTTGTTGGATTTCACCTATAAAATTTAAGATAGAATTTGGAATTTCCCTTGTGTTCATTGTTTCGCTCCTTGAGATCGCTCATATTTATTTGGATATTTTTGACTAAACGACCGACGAAATCCTTGATATCACAGTATCTCCTCACATATCTGCTCAGCGATTAAATTAACCGGTAATGAACCATCAATAATGAAATTTGAATTTGGTTTTACTGTGTCCAACATATTTAGATATGCCATTCTCCCCCTGGACAAATATAAAGAAAGTTCATTTATTACTTTTTCAATAGAAGAAGAGTCCTCGAAATCTCTTATCAATCTCCTAGCCATTGCAATATCAAGAGGGGTGTCGATAAAAACACTAAAATCAATATATTCTGCCAACTCCTTATGTAAATATGCAAATGGATAGTCTAGAATAATAAAATCAATTTCACTGGCCCTGTTATTAATAACATATTTCAAATCTGACACCAAAGGCATCAAGTTCCATTCTTGATAATCTGCCCCTCTCTCTACCCAATCACAAATATCATTAGGACCATCAAAATCATATTCATCAAATGATAATATAAATGATTTAGGTAATCTCACAGATAAATGCTTTGATAGAGTAGTTTTTCCACCGCCTGAAACTGCTGATATTGAAATGACATAAGGTTTCTGATTCAAATTAATCCTCCAGATTATATTGTTTTAAATCCCCTTCAATTCCTGCCCAGACCGGGGGAACCAATGCCCCGATATGAAAATGGTGTTCACCGAACTACCTTTGATTTACCCGCAAAGTCTCTCCAAAATCATTGCCACTCCGTCATTATTATTAGTTTCTGTAATCTCTTTAGATCTCAATTTCAATTCATCTATCGCATTTCCCATTGCCACAGGCCAACCACAAGTATTAAATAATCCTATATCATTAGAATCATCACCAAATACCATAACGTTTTCGAGAGAAACGTTCATCTCCTTACACAAAGCTGCTACTGCACTTACTTTAGAAGCCTTCAGTGATGAAACTTGAACAAGATTTCCATTGTCTGTTATCAAAATGTTTAGTTTCATTTTAAATTTCTCCTGGAATGAAATCATATCCATTTTTCCTGTAAACAAGATTTTTGATGCCTCAAGACATTTAAGTTCTTCCAACGGCCTTACAATAGGAGTGTCTTTAACTTGTATGACAGTTGAGTAGTCATATTCTCTTAAAGTCACCCATTCATCTTTCACTTCTAAACTTAAGTCAAGATCCGGGTTACATTTGAGACAATAATCTAAAAGTTCTGCTGTAACTTCAGCTTCAATGGATATATGTTTGTTCATTCCTGTATGTTTGCAATCAATGTAGGCTCCATTGTAATAAATAAATGAACCCAATTTAAGCATTTCCTCGTTCATAAACGACCTCACAGCCCTTGGAGGGCGTGCTGTTGCAAAAATAAATTTCATCCCCCTATTCGAGCAATCCATAATAGCCTTATAGTTCCGATTCGATATTTCTTTTTTGGAATTCAGGAGTGTACCATCTAAATCTAAAACTATTATTGGAAATTTCATTGAGATCTCCTTTCTGGCTGAACAATTGGCTTGGACGGCTAATCACTTCCATGTTAAAGGTACAAAAACCCACCTTTGGTGCTAACCTTGAGGTGGGTTCTTTATCTTTTACTATTTTACCATGATATACCAACAAAATGGAACGACATTGTTACCAAATATCCGTGGAACTAGGGGATCCACTGCCATAATAATATTTCGTGCTGTTCTTATCACTGTGAAAAGAAAAAAAGGAATATGCCAGTTCTTGTCGAATGATAGCATGGAACTATATTCCAAAGTCTTGACCCAGGACTAAAGACATATCCGATAGACGGAAAGGAAGGAACATTTATTGATTACATTTAAAAAGAGATTTGCTGTTTTACTCACGTCGGTAATACTCGCTGCAAACGTGAATGCGGCAGCAGTTCATGCGGCGGATGCCGGCAACATTACATTTCCCGACGCTAATTTGAAAAAGGCACTGATTGCCAACGGCGTCGATTTGAACAAAGACGGTCAAATCTCGCGTGAGGAGATGGCCAGCCGTGCTGATATCGGCGGTATGGGCAACGGCCTTTCGCATCTTGATTTGCGCGGTTACGGTATTACGAATCTCTCCGGTATTGAACATGCCGTTCATATTAAATCTATATCTCTGAACCAGAATCCATTATCCGACATCGGTCCATTGAAGTCGTTGACCTCTTTGGATTCGCTTATGCTCACCCAAACCCAAGTAACGGATCTTTCGCCGCTTGCTGGAATGGAAAACATTCGTATGCTCGGGATCGCGGACTCAAAAGTTCGTAATCTGGGCCCTGTCGCAACGCTGACCGGATTATCCATGCTGGATATCACCCACAATCAAATTACAGATATTTCGCCGCTGGCGTCATTGAGCGATTTGACGGTCTTTTATGGGGCGCTTAATCAGATTCGTGATATTAGTGCCTTGTCCTCTCTCAAATATTTGCGTCATGTCGACCTGAGCGTCAATCAAATCAAGGATATTTCGCCGCTATCCGCATCTGTCAGCTTGGAGCGTCTACTTGCGAATTATAATCAAATTTCCGATATCAGTGGACTTGCTCCCTTAAAAGCCTTAAAATCACTGTATTTGTCAAATAACCAAATATCGGATCTATCGCCGCTGTCCGATAAGAAAGACCTGCAAATTCTGGATGCCGCTGCTAATCGGATCATAAATCTGTCTTCATTATCTCAGCTCAAAAGCCTTAAATTATTGGATTTGTCTTTTAATCAAATTCAAGATCTCGGGCCGCTCCAAGGATTGAACCATTTGAAATTGCTAGGTCTAGGGAGCAATGACATTGAAAAAGTAGATGCGCTCTCTGGCCTGCATGCCTTGACCCAATTGATTTTGGCTGATAATCAGATTACGGATATTAGCCCGCTTTCGTCGCTGACTCAACTTGATACGCTCCTTTTGTCCAATAATCGGATCAGTAATGTGGAGGCGCTGGCGCGAATGACCGGCATGAAAGAGCTGCATTTGGAAAACAACTCCATCTCTAATATAGCTGCGCTGTCGAATATGACAAAATTATCCGGATTGATTATAAGAGGCAATCCAATCAAGGATCTAAGCCCTCTGCAATCATTGACCGGCCTGCAAAATTTAATTGTCGAGCTTGAACTGCGAAAGCAGCTTAAACTGCCGGTGGAGGGTATCGTTTCCGGGGGCTCTTACCAAAACCCGGTCACCATTACCTTTCAAGAAGGATCAGGCAAACTGAACGGAAAAAGTGTACCAAGCGGAATCGTCGTCAGCGAGGAAGGCAACCATACCTTTAACTTGAGCGGCGTCGGCGGCGCTACGACACAGGTTTATTTTGCAATCGACCGTACGGCGCCGATTGTTACCGGAGTTGCGGATGGCGGACTTTATCACGAAGCTGTAACGATTCTATTTAACGAAGGGGAAGCGTTCGTGAACGGCCAATCGGCAGCAACCGATTATTGGTACGACCAGTCCGAAAGAACAGACAACTACCGGGTAAGAATCAAAGAGCAGGGTGTGCATTCGCTCTTGGTGAGGGACGCGGCGGGCAATGAAACGGCCATGCAGTTTACTATTCAGCCTCGCGCCACAGTCATTCATGGCGTATCCAATCAAAGCGTTTATAACACAGAACGAACGATTACTTTCAACGATGCGACAGCTTTGCTTAACGGTGAACCTTTTAAAAGCGGCCAAAAAGTGAGCCAAGCAGGGAAATACCAGCTTGAAGTAAGAGGCGACAACGGAACGGTAACGTCCGTAAAGTTTACCATTACTGCGGAGGGTGCCAATACCGGAGCTTCACTGGCAGGCGTATCGGCATGGGCCGCGGTGGATATCTCGTACGCGCAGTTTATTGGGCTGACCCATCCTGTCGCCCAATTGCATTTCGGCACGATTATTACACGCGAGAAGTTCAGCGAGGTTGCCGTCAAGCTATACGAAGCTATAACCGGGACCACTACATCCGTAACAGTCTCCAATCCGTTTAAGGACACTGCGAACGCTGAAATTATAAAAGCTTATCAACTGGGCATCGTAACCGGAACATCAAAGGATCGTTTTTCACCTAATTCTTTAATTACGCGCGAGCAACTGGCAGCCATGCTGATGCGCGTGATCAAATTAGCCAATGTAGACATCCCGGCGGGGACGAGCAAAATGTTTCAGGATCGCAGCCAGTTTTCCCCTTACGCGGTGGAAGCAATCGGTTATTTGTCATCCATCGACGTTGTAAAGGGATTGGACGACAAGCATTTCGGGCCAAGGAAAAACGCCAGCATTGAACAAGCTGTCGTTATGGCCAAACGCATTTATGAGCTGGCACAACAGGGAGCCAAGAAAGGCGACTCAGACTCAACCGAAACCAATGATGGTCTGTTTGGCCGCGGCGATATGTTTGCCGCCTATGTGAAAAAGCCAGCGGCAAATGCCATTTCCGCTGAATATGCGCTTACGAATGAGCGAGGTTTCACTTTGCCCGCTTACAGCGCTATTTATGTTCATTCCATGATCAATCAGACTCCAGATGAAAACTCAACTTTCGGTACGTTGGTGATCGCCAACAATACGGATAAGCCGAAGCAAATTCCGGCGCGGAGCGTTGATTTGTCACTCGATGACATTTACCGCGACAAATGGGGTGAGATGATCTCTCCTGATGGAACAACGGTCGCTATGAAGTCCACGGGACCGTTTATTCGTCTCGTCGTATTTGACGGCACATTCGACCCTCAAAAGCCATATTCCGAATATGTCGCCTCCAACAATGTCATTGATCTCGGAAGCTGGAACATGGTGCGGCATACCAAATCTTAATCATACTCTTGAAAGGCTGCCCGATCCGCGCTACGGCGGAGGATGGGCAGCCTTTCCGTTTCCTTTTCATCTGTAACGTACAGTAATGTGCTTTTAAGGATTAAGAATACTCTGGATAAGCTCATCAGTAAGAATGATGTTATAGTGCTGTTCATAATAAGTCTTCATGCGGGAGAGGAAAACCGATTCGTTTATAGTATCTGGGTAGCTAGTCATGACCAGCCATTCCAATGTAAGTGGCGAATCACTGGAAGGAGTCCCCCAATTTATAATTCCTACAGGCATATCGTATATGGTTTTGTTTTCAAATGCTTTTGTCTTAGACCAATCCTGTCCACTTATTGAGTTAGAAAGATACGCCTCATTATCTAAATTGCCTTGAAAGAGATAAATAATATCTGGATTCCACTCGTAAATCTGTTCCATTGTAACCTGATTATAATCGCCGCCTGTCAAGGTTTCTGCCGCATTTTTAAGCCCGCTCTTCTGAAGCCAGTCATCGCCGTGTGTACCTCCGCCACGAACGGTGATTGTATCACCTGTATTGTTCATTATCATGATCGCCGTTTTCTTTTTACTCTCATCGATCTTTGTAAGCGCGGCAGAAACAATCTCATTTGTAATATTCCATTCATCCTGTAGTGTTTTCCCGGAATCCATTTGGAAAATATCACGCATTAGCCTATCGATATTGACGCTCCATTCCTCATTTTCATGACTTGGTTGATAAAAGTCTACAATGGGAATTTTAATATTTTCTAACCCTTCTTTTTGAGCAGCTCCCCAGACAAGTATAATGTTAGGATCGAGCTTAAGTAATTCCTCTGCATTTGAAGAAAAACCCGTTAGAAATGTTGTGTTGATTTGTTGCCAATTCGGAAGAAGTTTACTTAAAACCTGTTCATTAGCAAGAACAAATGCCATCTGATGTGTACCAACAAGTTTTCCGTTATCATGTACTATACTTAAATAAGTTGACACTATTGGAGGAGCAATAATGACTACTTTTTCAATGTTTTTTGCAACAGGTATTGTAACTTCAGCTCCGGTAAGATCTGTAATAGTACGGATTTCCTCCTTGACTGGCTGTGCTTGTGGAGAAGATGTATTTGCAGGGGGTCCCTCGTTCTTCTTGTCACTTGAGCCAGAACAGCCCGAAAGTATGAGGAGCCCCGCGAAAACAGCGGCTATGCAGAGTAGAATAAGCGGCTTATGGTAATTTTGACTCATTTCGTTTTCTCCCTTTTATAGTTAAATAAATACAAATGCTTTTTTGTCAATATTCCTATCACTTAAGTCAATAATTCGCGAATCAATGTGAAAAAATCGTCTTACATTATCCTCGCTCATTATAGTTGACGTCTTTCCGAAAACGTACTCTTTCTGCCCTAGAATGAGGGTAAGATCAGAAAACTCAAGAGCAGATTCGGGATGATGGGTATTAATTATGCAGGAAATTTCGCCGCTTTGGGCCAATTCTGCTATGAGGCACATAATATGTCGTTGATTCTTAAAATCAAGATGCGCCTCGGGCTCGTCCAGCAGCAAAAGCTTTGGTTTTGATGCCAAGGCTCGTGCAATGTACACAAGCTGGAGTTGACCGCCGCTTAGTTCAGTACACAGCCGATTTTCAAGTCCTTTTAGACCAAGCCGCTCCAAGCACTGCATAGAAATATCCCAATCTTTGTCCGAGGGCATAGAGTAGAAATGAAGCATCTTAGTACGCCCCATACAAACTATATCCAACACTGTAAATGGAAATGCGTTTCCTTTCGCTTGAGGAACATAGGCAATATCTTTGAACTGCAATTTGCCCGAAGCCACCTTACCGTCTATACGAATTTGACCGCTGCTCCATGGAAGAATTCCAGTCAAGCATTTCAACAGGGTAGTTTTGCCGATTCCGTTTTGTCCTAAAATAGATAAAACCTGCCCCTTGCCAAGAGCGAAATTGATTTCCTTAAAAACCATCTTGTTTTTAGTGTAAGAAAAAGAACCATTTTCAACCTCTAATTTCATCTGGCAGCTCCCTCTTTCGACTTTTGATAAACGATTAGAAACAGAGGCGCACCAACTAACGCAATTAATATACCTATCGGAATTTCTGCTGGAGTAACTGTTCGTGCAATAATATCTACGATCAAAATAAAATTTGCGCCATAAATACAGGTAAGCGGTATGAGATAACGATTATTTGCCCCGATAAGTGATCGAAAAATGTTCGGTATAATCAATCCAACCCAGCCAATCATTCCCGTTACCGAAACACAGGCTGCCGTAACCAGCGTACATGCTGCAATAATGACTAGCCGCATTTTTTGAGGACGAATTCCTTGCGCTATCGCTTCTTCATCCCCAAGGGAAAGAATATTAATTTGCCAGCGAAGCACAAAAAGAACAATAGTCCCAATACCAATCGGTATTGCTGCCAAAAAGACATCTGACATCGTAGTATTCGAAAAACTCCCCATAAGCCAGTATGTAATTGCAGGCAAAATGGAGTCTGTATCGGCGACTAGTTTTATAAGAGACAGGAGAGCATTAAAGATGGAGCCCACAATGATTCCGGAAAGCACCAATGTCAAAACAGAGTGATCTTTTTTTAAGCGAAAAAAAGAGTAAGTAATACATATGCTCAAGATCCCGCCTAAAAACGAGAACGGAACAATGAAACCAGTACTTCCCCCTGAAATAAGTAATGCAAGAGCCGCTCCAAATCCAGCCCCGTTGCTCACACCCAAAATCTCCGGACTAACAAGGCGGTTTTGAAAGATTCCTTGAAACGCTGTTCCTGCTGCAGCAAGAGCGCTGCCAACCAAAATGTTTAATAATACACGAGACAAACGTATATCAATGACAACAGTAGTTCCCGTAGTATCAAGCCCCAAATAAAACTTGTCGTAGAATGCCGTGATAACCTGTGTTGGGGACAATATATAGCGTCCCAGAAACAAAGCGAGAAAGGAAAAAAACAGAAGGCCGATGATTCCAATCATCATCGCCAGATTTGCCTTACGCCTTTCCGGGAAGAACTTATCACTTGCCATGATTATTCCTTTCCGAAAAGATAGTAGGATGCATCTTCTTGATTACATACGTGTTTAATAAACCCTGCCTTTTCTATGGCAGTTAAAATTTGATTGTTCGTTTTTAAAATATTAAGTCCGTCCATATGTGTAGCCAAAAATCCGATGATACTTTGACTAGGGGCAGTAAAAGAATCATTGATACGATGAGTATCTACATAGAGATACCCTCCAGCATTCATAGCGTTGTAAATTTTTCCTAGCATTTGATCAAGGTCTCCGCAGAAATCCAAAATTCCCGAAGCAATGACCAAGTCGTAATGACTTCCAAAATCGTCCTTGATAAAGTTGCCTGCTCTGGTTTCAACTTGCTGTTCCAGATGGTTTTCTTTTATCCCATCGTTTGCAATGGGAATGACCTTGGGTTGATCAAATATAATTGATTTCGAAGCAGGAAAAAGTTTAGCAAGCTCAATGGCCAAGACACCTGAACCGCCGCCAAGATCAATCGCACGTATAGGTGCGTCTTTTTCAAAAATCTCCTGCATTGCTGTAATAAATGTTTGCGCTCTGCCGGTGTACATATGAATCTTGGAAACCTCCCCCATTTTTTGAAAATCATATGAATCAGAACCAAGAGGGTCATGAAATGAACGGTGCGTCGGGCCGAAACATACGAGCTCTTCTACACGTGATAGATCCTTAACTTTATACCAATATAGAAGGTATTCACCCAGGTAGAGTTCACTAGATTTATTCAAATATAATTCCGTATCGGGACAATTCGAAAAATGCTCATCTTCTTTAGTAATAAAGCTTGTCGAAGCTAATGCATTTAATAAAAGTTCGGAATTTCTTTTGTGATATCCAGTTTCATTAGAAAATTCTAAAGCAGTCTTCGGGGAAGTAAGATGGGAAAACACATCCAAACGGATTGCTGAATAAATGAGTTGTGCTTGCAAAAGTTGATGAGTTACTCCCAACACACGAGAAGCACTGTAATCAGGCATTTTTGTTGCGTCTTTCAATATAGTAGCCCCCATTTCTCTAAATTTCTTTTCTCTATCCAAAATAAATATCTCCTTTCGTGTATAATACAATTAAGAATCATTCTCAATTATAAAGATTTATCCATATAGCGGTATCCCATAAACGAGGGGGAAAGGATTTAATGAAATCTAAAGGGATGGATTATTGGAGATTACGGTCAGATGAACTCAGAAGTAAATCTAACGATTCTTATACGTACCGGAAAAATATGCTTTTACTTCTAAAAGAACAAATTCCATTCGATGCTTATTGCTGCACTCTAGTTGATCCGGTCACTTTATGTTCTATTGGAGCTGTAACAGAGCATTCTATTGAAGCTATTCATCACCAAATACTAAAAATTGAATATGACGAAACCGATGTTTATAGTTTTGAAAGTTTGTTGAAAGATGGGGTGTATATTGGAAGGTTAAGTGACAGCTTGGGAATACAAAGAAGCCGCCGCTATGAGGAAGTGTTAAAACCGAATCATTTTTCTGATGAAATAAGGTGTGTGCTCGTCTTTCAGGGACGTTGCTATGGTTTTTTGACATTATTTAAAAAGCAGCAGGCTACTAATCCGTTCTTTTCAAATGAAGATATTGATCGACTAAAGATAATCGGTCCGATTATGGCTGAGGCGCTGCAAGCCTATTATCTCTCTATAATTGAGGTGCAAACTTTTGAAGGAGAATTGGAACAAGGCGTTATCATTTTAGATACTCAGCTAAATATTATATCGCTTAATTCGAAGGCTTCAAAAACTTTAGATTCGTTGCGGAAAATGGAAGACATTGCTGCACCTTACCTGCCCAAACCATTGCAAGTTATGTGTACCCGATTATTGGCACGTCATCAACCGTCTGCACCCTTGTTGATCCCTGTGCATGAACAAGGATATATTGTCGCACAAGTCTCCATCCTTCGATCGACTCAAGAAAACAACTTTCAGATTGCTGTTTCATTAAATAATGCAACACCCAAGGATATGCTCTCCTATTTGATGAAGGCTTATCATCTCACCTTACGCGAGCAGGAGGTTGTTCTGGAAATTATTAAAGGGAGCTCAACAAAAGAACTTGCCCAACATTTAATGATTTCCTACCATACGGCGCAAGACCATTTGAAGGCTGTCTTCCAAAAAGTACAGGTATCTAACAGAAACGAGTTGGTGTGGAAACTTTTTTCTAAATATCAAATGGAACCGTGATCAAACTAGTAAAATAAGGGTTCGTGAACCTGCAAATGTTGTCTTCTATTCACAAACCCGATAGGCTTAAGCAGCCTAATAAAAGTCGTAAGAACCCACCTGGGCGGTAACCTTAGGGTGGGTTCTTACTTTTTCTTGTTTTTATTGCTGATGAAATATCCCCCCGGCTAACGTTCTGGTATTCGCGACCCCACTCCCCTTTAGTGGTTTTGGAGGTCACATTACTGACGGTATTAAAATCAATGCGATTGCAATGATTATAAGACTTCTTGTTGTAAATCTGTCCAATTTTTCACTTTTACTTGATTTATACCATCCTTTAAATTGAAGATAATTTCGATATAAAACAAAAAATAATATAAAGTTCCCAATTAACATTAACCAATGGTATATGGGTTCACCAAATATGAACTGATAAATGTAACGTTCAATTCCACCAAATATTAGCATGGTGAAAGCTAGTAATAAAATGATTCTTATTAACTCAAAAATAAAAGAAAACAATTTTAGCACTGATTATTTGTTCCTTTCTTTATTTGTATGGAATACGGACCAAGATCCAACGGCCGTGGTTATGCCTCATACACGTATATATTCATCATCCTGTAACGTTAGATTCATTAGGGGAATTGATGTCCGGACCGTGAGCTTCACTCTTCTTAGACATACTTACAATTTTATCTGTTTGTAATTAACCAATTTACTGCATCTAAAATATCTTCTGCAATATAATCTGGTTCAGTTTCTATCCATTTATCCCTGAATTTTGTTAGAGAGTCCTTCCCCCAACCGGTTTTAACTAATATTTTTATGGCTCCTACAGCATGTGCTGCCAACATATCTGTACTACCAACATCACCTATAACGACACATCTACTTAAATCCAAATTATGTTCATTCGCGGCTTCTATTAACATTCCAGGTTTTGGCTTTCTACACTCGCAATCTTGTTCGTGTGGACAAATATATGAATGGTTAAACCCAAAAATCCTAAACTGATTTTCAAACTCTTCAATCGTTGCCTCTCCACGAGAAATTCTATACTGATTTGTGAATGCAAATACTTTTAGACCACTTTCTTTCAGAAGATTAATGGCAACTTGAGCATGCTCAAATAACTTGAAATTGTTAGGGGGGATAAAATGTCCAGTTCCACCGATAGTTCCATCTCGGTCTATAAACACTGCTTGAAGATTTATAGTTCCTTCCATGGTTTCTGTCCCTTTCTTAGTGAATTTCACATAACGTTCCTCCCATTCACGAACTCCCATAGGGAGCCGTCGCAGCTATTACTTCTTCAAATCTGTGGTCAAGACCCAGAGCGTTAGCCCGATGCGTGGATAGATTGTTATCTGAAGTCCCTTTACATTTTTATCCACCCTCGAAAATCTTTATCATTTCCCTTAATTCTCTTATCGTGTAATGTGGCTGAGATCCCACGACGTCCCACTCTCTGAATCCTTCTAGCCAAATTGTTCTTAGTCCAGCCTCTCTTGCTCCTTTAATATCATTAAGCGGATGATCGCCTATATAAAATGACGTTTCCGGTTTTACCCCTAATCGCTCAAGAGTAATTTCAAATATTCTTTTATCAGGCTTCTTCACCTGTACCTCATCTGAAACCACGATTGTATCAAAGAACCCCCGTATCCCAGCATAATCAATTTTTGAATTTTGTGAATGCACAGAACCATTTGTGATCAAACCTAATTTCAGTCCCTGACTTCTCAGAAATTGAATTACATCCATTGCACCGTTCATTAATACGGTACATTTGAAAAACTCAGAAAACCAATATTCCAGTAATTTTTCGAGTGTTGTTTCTTTCTTCCACTTCAAATTGTTAAGAAGTTCTTGATATAATTCTTTCTTGCTTCTGTATCCGTCATTATCTGCTTCAATAATATACTGGGCGATTTCATTTTTTTCAGAAGAGTCTAAATATATTATGTAATTTT
This sequence comes from Paenibacillus sp. GXUN7292, assembly GCF_050864975.1. Lineage (NCBI taxonomy): Bacteria > Bacillati > Bacillota > Bacilli > Caryophanales > Paenibacillaceae > Paenibacillus > Paenibacillus sp. GXUN7292. The sequence continues at coordinate 28,795 of NZ_JBOZWO010000048.1, forward strand.
CAATAAGTCTATTTGAAAATTGTTTAAAAGCAAGTTTTCGATTTATTAACGTGTTGTCTAAATCAAAAATAACTGCATTTATGTTCATCTGGAATTGATCACCCTTCAAAGTTCCTGGTATCATTGAATAATCCCTAAATCGAACTTAAAATTGTTTTATCTCTTGACACTGTACTTTCAATAAACTCTTGTTTTATATCTTCTTTCAGTACTTTTTTTATTCTTTCTCTACCGATTTCATCAAATCTTTTTTGGACTCTTTTTACATGTTCTTCATCCTGTTTTATTTTTGATTCAATTTCCTCATACTTTTGGAAGCTATCGTATTCCCAGAGGGCAAACACTTCTGTATTCTCTTCATTCTTGTTTATCATCCATCGTCCTATCAACCGAGCGCCGTACTTAAGCTGTGACGGGAGTAAAATCTTATTAAACAAAGCATTGAATTCTTCAATGAAAGATGGTTCTATTATGTATGTCTTTCTTCTATAAATCATTTCACCTGTCACCTCTGTTTTAAGGATATTCTGTGATTTCTGATAACGTGCGAAAATTTTAGTTATCTGATTCGCAACTCCTCTTCGATATACTGTCAATATTCTTTCACTTAATTATTCTCTTTCCTAGTTCATGACCCAATAGTACAATTGGTATTATCAAAAATCCAACTGGTATACTTAATAAAATCAACTCCCATGTTATTAATTCTTCCCTTATTAATCTTGTAAACAAATATAACGTATAAGGGAGAACAAGGATCACGGCACTAACTACTCCTGGTGTATACATCCTTAAATAAATAGACTGGCCTACATGTGTTAGTACATGCAATAGAAATAAGGAATTAATTGAAATGAACATAAAAAATTCCCCGTGCTCTGCCGCTATAAACGTAATTGGAATAAATATTATAAATTCAAGTAAAACAGCAACAGCAAATTGACCACTAGTGATATTAAGCATCTTGTTCAGTTGATTCTTTATTCCTGTAGGAACCTTGTTAACTACTTGTTTTCTGTTCTTCTTAGTCCATGATTCAACCCATATTATCTCTTCCAAATCATGAAGTACAAAGATTACTATGAATAACCATATAAGTGATTGTATTGAAATATCTTGTATTAAATACATAGACCAGCCACCTCTAGGTTAAGATTTTGAAAAGTATCTTGCCGCATTGCAGATAACGTTCATATATTTATGACGTCTATTCCCCTTAAATTCTTGAATTAGCTTCTGCGGGTCGTGATTCAATAAAATTGATGAGTAAATATGTATTAACTGAAGTCTTCTCTTCTATGGTTGTGCATCCCATTGCTTTCGAATTTCAAATTGCATTTCCCATATTTCTTTAACATTGACTGCATTCTTTGAGGTATGAGGTATTCTCAATGTCTTTTCCTTCTAATGACCATAAATATGGATAAATTAAAAAAGCTTGATCCCCTTAAATTCTTTGAGCGTCTTGTATCCAATTATTCCATCTATATCCCTGATAAAATGAGTTTAAATCACCATTCAGTACCCAATTAATAAATCCGGAATAATTTATTTCAAGATCTTCCCAGCTTAATATGTATGGCGCAAAATATAAAATTGTTCCACGTACTTAATGCTAGAATCCGCCAATCAAATTATACGCAATTATCAAGTGATCTTCTATTGGTTTATTCCAAGAGATCAAAGAACCGAACATCTTCTGATTTCCTGCCCCTAATATCCTTAGCCAGCCATTATCGATAAGTAAACTGCCGATCTCTAAGGCTAAATAATTGTAATAATTCGTCCCAAGCATTTATCAGGACCAATTAATTCTCTTATTGTCTTCAATAGTTCGGCTCACTTTCTGTAAATAGTCTTATTGAAGTTAACACTTCCCGAACAACCTGCACAAATGTTTTAAGTGTTTCTTCATATGTTTTTGAATATTTTAATTTTTTTCATCAGTTCACTTCTTTTCCAATTATGTTATCATGTTTTTAAAAGAAGCCAAATCCTGAGACACTCGGCTAAACAATTGGCTTGAATGGGCTATCCCTTCTAAAGTCTAAAGCAGATAAGAACCCACCTTCGGCGGGCAACCTTGGGGTGGGTTCTTATTTTTTCTTATTGTTATTTTTTCTACTCGATAGCCAAATGCTTTCGCACCAGATAAGCCGCCCCGATAATCCCGGCGTCATTGCCAAGTTGTGCGTATTCAATCTGAGTGATCTCGCCGATTCTGGCTAATGAATGCTTAATAAAGGCAGCCCGAATATCGGTTAAAAACCAACTGCCGGCCTGAGATAGTCCTCCACCGATCAAAATTTTGGATGGATTAATAATAGCGGCTGCATTAGCCAGAGCAATACCGAGCATGTCTGTTATACGAGCGATTACACGTATACATGACTGATCTCCCTCTTCAGCCAGTTTAAAGACATCTTTGGTGCTGAGAGATCCTTGCTCGGCGTAGAGAACTGCTAATTTCCCAGTTGGGTGATGCGCCAGCTCCTCCAGGGCTTGTCGCACAATGCCGGTGGCCGATGCTACCGTATCCAGACAGCCCGTCCGCCCGCAATTGCACGCATACCCTTGTGGATCGATCACGATGTGGCCAATCTCACCAGCAGTGCCATTATCTCCTTGCAGAATCTCGCCATTCGCAATGATCCCCCCGCCAACGCCTGTTCCCAATGTGACGACAATCAAATCATTCGCTTGATTGCCTGCTCCTCGCCAATTTTCACCAAGCGCCGCAATATTGGCGTCATTTTCTACGTAAACGGGGAGTTTGCACTTTTCCCGTAGTATTTCACCCAGTTCGAAATCTTTCCAACCGATATTGACGGCTTCATATACGTTGCCGGTTTGCGCATCAACAAATCCGGGAGCGCCGACACCAATGCCCAGTATCGATCCAGGATCTGTTAATAAACGATGATGCAAAATAGATGACCAAACTTCCTCTATAATATAAGCGCCGTTATCATTCAGGTCCGTATCAATTTCCCACTTGTCCAGGATCTCTCCCTCGATACTTAACACACCGAACTTAACCTTCGTACCGCCGATATCGATACCGACAATGTATTTGCTCACATCGTTTCACCCTTATCACCTTTAGCGTAATCACATTGCAATCTTTTATTTGGTTAGTAACGACCCTGCTGCCTCATCAATAATAAAGATCGCATTCGGATGAGCCCGCAAAATGGTTGCCGGACAGCGTTCGTCAATCGGTCCTTCAATCGTGTCTTTCACCGCCTGGGCTTTTCGTTCTCCAGAAGCAACCAGGAGGACTTGCTTGGACTCCATGATATCTGCCAGCCCTAACGTTAACATCTGTGTCGGCGCTTCTTCACGCATTAGATTCTGATAGAGCATCGTGCTTTGAATCGTTGACTCATCGCTATCGGCCAGAAAGACGCGCGACTGAAAGGATGTCCCGGGTTCATTCGCTGCAAGATGACCGTTCACTCCCAAACCGAGAATCTGCAAATCACGAGGATATTGCGCCAGGACTTGCCGGTATCGCTCTATCTCGGCTTGCAGCTGCTTGATGCTGCCGTCAAATAATTCAATTACTTTCGGCTTCTGTGAAATGAGATTATAAAATTTGGTATACATATACGTATAGATGGTGAACGACTGATTTCGTTCCGCGATATATTCGTCCAGATTCATAAATATGGCGTCTTTGATTGATAAAGCCCCTTCATTAATGGCTTTGATCATGATCTCAAACATTCCGTCATAGCTAGCGCCGATCGTTGTATTGATAACGGCGTCTTTTTTTTGCTCTAATACGTCCTTCAGAACCCCAAAAGCTTTTTGCGACATTTCAGCATAATCTTTTGTCTTAATTACTTTCATGGTAAGCTATTCTCCTTTTGTTATGTTATATGAGTTCCACAGCAGCAGGCAGAGCAAGGTAATTCAACTCAGCAATCTTCAAATAAGACGCTCCGGGAGTCAGGGCTAGAACTTCTCCATATGCTACCTTGGTCAATGCATCGAATAGGTAACCTTGTTTTAGCACAATCACATCATAATCTGTAAATTGTAGACCCGCGCGAACAAAATGTTGAATGGATATAAATGAATCTCCGCGATTGGCAATGACTACATCCAGAGCGCCCATTTCTATAGTGCAAACTTGACCAACAATATCGTTCTCGGCATTTAAGTAGCCTAGCAAATCGCCTTTTGCCTTCAGCACACCTGTAAGCAGTACTTGCTCGCTGTAATCATCTGCGCCGCCGCCCACCCAAACAGAGACAGGATCACCGACTTTATGCTGGTTAAGCTCTGCAAAAGCATTTTTATCGAAAATCGATGCAACCACTGCTTTTTTTCCATTCAGGTCGCGCTGCATGAGTAACTTCAGCAATACTGTATTGTAGCCGGGTGCTCCCGCTGTCGTGTTGTCACCCGAATCGGAAACAAATACGGGTTTATCATCGATCTGCAGGGCATAATCCAATGCTTGTTCGGGAGCTAGCGCCTGCGCCGCATAATCAAATTGGTGTTTTCGCGCCATAATAAAATCCACTAAACGCTGACAAGCTTGCGACGCTGCCTCGGCATCCTGTAGAGTCCGCGGCACGACAAAAACAGAGGCTCCAGTATGAGCGCTATCGCTCCAAGCATGCCCTAAGAAGAATGAAGCTGTTGCAATTCCTTCTAGCTCCTCTACAGCTGCGAGTTCGGCAAAAATGGATTTCAGCGGTTCGCAGTTGCCAAGCGCTTTCTCGCCGCAGATGACGACTGGAAGTTTAACAAATGCTGGCGCAATGGTCTCCTTCATAGCGATCACGGTCGTTAAAGCTTCTGCTGTGATTCGTTCAGTTTCAGCCTGATCAATATGAGGCACCGTGCGATAGGCACGTACAATATTCACAAACTGACTGAGTTCTTCCGGGATGTTTCCATGGATATCCAATGTCAGGGAAATCGGGAGCTGCGAACCGACAAGCGCCCTTATTTGCTTGATCAACGCCAACTCTCCAGAACCAATACCTTCTACGACCATAGAGCCGTGCAGATGCAGCCAGATGCCATCGACCTCAGTTTCCTGCAAAATGTTCAGCAATTTATTGGTGAAAAACTCAAAAGTACTCTTCGTGACGATACCTGATGAAAGACCTGTGGCGTATATGCCCGGTATGACATCGACCTGTTGCTCGCGAAGCGCTGCGACACTATAAAGCCGATCAAGTACAGCATCGCCCTCCACAAACACAAAGTCCTCCTTATGAGTCCATATAGGATTGAACGTATTCGTCTCATGATAGAAACAGCCGACTAAAACTTTCATGATTCTGCTCCCCTCCGAGATTTACTCGATCTCCGCAGCTGTGAATACATTGCGAAAAGCTTTTCCAGAACGTTCAGCTAATTGTTCTGCCGTGTCCTGAGGTTCAGTAATGGACAAGATTTCCTGCGTTACAATTCCCTTATAATGCTTAGCCTGCAAAGCTTTCAGAAAGCCGGTTAAGGGAATAACGCCTTCTCCCGGATACACACGATCGTTGTCCAGCACATCCTCTACCGGTATATCGCGAGCATCATTCAGATGGACGTACTTGATATAGGAAAGCTCAATGTCCGCAATAGTCTGAAGTGTTTCTCCGCTTGTATACCAATGGAAGCTATCGAGCACGATGCCGACATTTGCTTCACCGACCAGATCGAGCCATGCTATCGTATCTGCCGCAGTCCAAATAAAGGGATGCTTCCATTGATGGCGCAAATGATGCGGTCCGACGTACTCCAAAGCCAGATTCATCTCATATTGCGCCAGTAACTTGCCAAGCAGTCGAAGACGCTGCGACAATTGAATGAGATGCGATGTGATTTTGTTGTCTGTTGATGGCATAAAATAGGTGAAAAAGGTCTGGCAGCCGAGCTGCGAGGCCAGGTCGGCCTCAATCAGCAGATTCGGCAGCCCATTTCTAAAGGATGCATCGTCCTGCCGCCATTCCACAGGCAAAGTTACAGCTCCTAGCTGAATGTTATAACGCTTTAGGTATGTGCGTACCGCCGCTATGCCTTCGAGATCGACAAATGCCCGAAGATCTTTCCCAGTCGTCTCAACAGCAGAGAATCCATTGGATGCAGCCAGTTCAATTAAATGGGGCAGTCCATTTACTTTACCTAACCCCGCCGCACTTAAGCTCTTTATCATCGAACCACTCCTTATCGATTTGTACGCAGCTTATAAGCTCTTTATTGGATGCGAACGGCTTCTCCACTTGCTGCCGATTCATAAAGGGCCGTAATTATTTTTTGTAAAATGACAGCTTCTTCAGCCGTACCGATCGGCGGCTTGTTCTGTAGACAACAGTCGATAAAACGCTTGAATTGCACCTCATAATAGTTATTTTGCGGCAAGTAAGCGGGTGTCGTATCCAGAAGCGCTTCATGCTTTTCCTGATAGATTTTGACCGGGAAAACATCGGCGCCGCCCTGTTCGCCCATCAGGCTGACTTGCATGACTTCGTCTTTTTCCACATTAGCTGCGAATGCGGCATCTAAAGTAACGGAAGAACCATCTTTGAAAACGATCATTCCCCGCGCCATATCTTCAACGGAAAAGTTCTCCCAATCCCATTTTCCCATCAAGCCCACGCCTTCGCGATTGCCCAGCTTCTGATAGGTCGCGCCAAGAACCAGCTCGGGTTGCGGGTATCCCATTAAATACAAGGTGGTGTCGAGCATATGCACTCCAATATCGATGAGTGCGCCGCCGCCTTGCAGTTCCTTGTTGGTGAATACTCCCCATCCCGGAATCCCTCTTCGGCGCACCGCTTGCGATTTGGCTGCATAAATATGGCCGAATTCCCCGCTGTCTATATATCTTTTCAACAAATCAACTTCCGGTGCATGGCGGTAATGGAACCCGAAGGTCAAAAATTTATTTACCGCTTTAGCTGCTGCTGCCATGGCTTCAGCCTCAGCTACTGTAACTGCAGGCGGCTTCTCGCACAGAACATGACAGCCCGCCTGCAAAGCAGCGATCGCCATCTCTGCATGAAACTTATTCGGTGTGCATACGCTGACGGCATCAAGCTGATGATGTTGCAGCATCTCTCGAAAGTCTGAGTAAGCGTGGGGAATCCCCCACTGCTCAGCAACCGTTTGTGCTCGTCCATCACTTGCATCACACACAGCCAGAATCTCGACAAGTTCGTTATGCTTCATATAATTGGGAATATGCACTTTTTGTGCAATTCCACCGCAGCCGATGATACCGACTTTCAGCTTTCTCATTTGCGTCACCTTCCTCGTTGTTTAGGCAAAGCCCGTATCCATTAGCCTTCTACTTGCCTTTCACTAGCCTTTAACAGAACCTGCTAAAAGCCCTTGAATGAAATAACGTCCTGCAAATACGTACACGATCATCGTAGGAATAGCAGCCAGTAAGGCTCCCGCCATCTGAACGTTCCACTCTATAATTTGACTGCCGGCTAAATTTTGCAACGCCACCATAACAGGCTGCTTGGCATGCCCTGTAATTGTGATGGCAAACAAAAACTCATTCCATATGTTTGTAAACTGCCATAAGCCAACAACGACAAATCCCGTTATCGATAACGGCATCATGATATAGCCGTACGTTCTGAAAAATCCGCTGCCGTCAATTTGCGCTGCCTCGATCATAGTTTGAGGGATGCTGGCATAAAAGTTTCTGAACATCAGCGTTGTCATCGGCAAGCCATAAACGACGTGAACGAGCACTAATCCCGTAATGGTGTTGTATAAATTCAAATTGCGAATGACCGTAATGAGCGGAATCAAAATACTTTGAAAAGGAATAAACATACCGAGAAGCAGTAAAGTGAATAACACTTCCGAACCAGGGAATTTCCATTTTGATAGGGCATATCCGTTCAGGGAACCCAAAAAAGCGGAAATCAGACTTGCCGGAATAACCATCAGAAAGCTGTTTAACAAGTTCGGGAACAGTTCTTGATAAGCTTTGGAGAAGCTTGAAAATTCTAGGTGGCTTGGCAGCTTCCACATCGTTATGAATGATACTTCATCGAATGGCTTTAAACTGGTGACGATCAGGATATAGAAAGGAATGAGAAAAAGGATACCTAACCCTGTCAACACGACGTACAACAATGTTTTGGATAGGAGTTTTGACATCACATTTCTTCCTTTCGACTAAAGATATACGGAACAACAAAGATCATCACCATGAGCAACATAATGGTGGCAATTGAAGCCCCTTCCGAGTAAAAATTGCTCTTAAAGGTAGTTTCATACATATAAACTGCCGGCATGTCTGTAACAAAGTTGGGACCGGACCCTGTCATGGTGTAGACAAGATCGAAGATCTTCAACGATATTTGCAGCATAATGAGCACTACACCGTATGTGATAGGTTTCAATTGAGGAAGGATTACTTTGTAATACATCTTCCATGTTCCCGCGCCGTCAATCATCGCGGCTTCCTTCAACTCTTCCGGCACATTACCAAGACCAGCTAAATACATGGCCAAGGAAAAGCCTGTCATCTGCCAGATGGCCGCAATCAGTACGGCAATCAATGCTAGCGGCAGTCCGAATTCAATTTTGAAAATACGCCAGCCGGGGAATATGGTGACATCCGTATACCAAGCTGGAGATAAACCGATTTTTTGCAATAGAAGATTGACTCCTGAATCTGGATTCAAAATCCATCGCCACGCAACGCCTGTTACTACAAAAGACATCGCCATCGGAAATAGAAAAATGTTGCGGTATATCCATTTGCCTGAGAGTTTTTGCACCAGGAAAATAGCGAGCAACTGCCCCAAAACTACAACTCCGATAATGAAAAATATCGAGAAAAAAATCATATTTCGTAACGATGATTGAAAACGAAAGGAGTCAAACAACTGTACATAATTCTTTAATCCGACAAATGTAAAATCCGGCTTGAGTGAATTCCAGCTTACAAAAGAAACAACTGTCGTCCACCCGATAAACAAATAAACAAATACAAACACTAGCAATACAGACGGTATAACAACAAATAACGGCAACCATTTTTCGAGTGATCGTCTTTTTCTTCCTTGGATTTTCATGTACCCCATCCCCCAGCGATCCGTCTATTCAAAGGATCGTGTTAGCGAACTGTTCGGGCCGCAGAACTGCGAGAACCCGAACACCTATTCCGAAGCGCCTGCGTCCTTACCGTGATTACGGATTGAGAAGTGATTTGGCCTGATTTAACGATTTAATGAAATTGTCAATATTGCGCTGTGTGACAAACTCTTTCACAGTATCATCGACTTTATTAATGAAACCGGCCGGGGTAGCTGAACCGCCTGCCAAACTGATGTTGATCTTGGCTTCTTTAAAATCTTTAGCTGCTCCCTGGCTGTAAGGGTTGAAGCTGGAGAGATCCACATCGGTACGCGCAGGAACAGATCCTTTTAATGTATTGAAATCTTTTTGTGCTTGCTCTGAACCCAGGTACGTGATAAATTTCTTCGCTTCCTCTACATTCACCACCCCTTTAGGCATTCCCAGCGAGTCGTTGACGATACTGAACACTTTCTCCGAATTCGGAGCCTGTACCCAGCCGTAATCCACATCTAACTTAAAATTTTTGCTTTCAAAAAAACCAGTTTCCCAGTCGCCCATAATATGCATGGCAGCCTGTCCGCTAATGACAAGTTCAGCAGCGTCTTGCCAGTCAAGCGCACTATGGTTTTCGTTTGTAAAGTCCAGAATCTTAGAGAAAGTTTCCAGCGTGCTTCTCATCTGCGGACTATCAAAATCAACATTTCCAGTCCATAGATCAGCAGCTCCATCCACGCCGAATTCATCAAGCAGAGCCATTTCGAATACGAGTGTTGCCCAGCGAGATGTTTTATCTCCCAAAGCCAAAGGCACAATACCGTTAGACTTCAATTTTTCTGCAATAGCAAAGAAATCTTCGAACGTTGCCGGCGGTTCAATGCTATGATCGGCAAACACTTTTTTGTTGTACCAAATCACGTTATTGCGGTGCACATTGATGGGCAAACCATAAATCTGGCCTTCTTTGGAGTTCATCTCAATAAGCGCTGGCGGGAATACTTCGTTCCAGCCATTGACCTCATACAAGTCATTTAACGGCTGCAAGTAACCGGCATCTTGCCAACGCAATAAATCCGGTCCTCCCTGTGCCTGGAATACGGCTGGCGGATCTCCGCCCTGCAGACGGGTAGACAATACAGCTTGAGAGTTCGCTCCGGCACCGCCTGCAATCGCTGCATTCTCCACTTTAATCAGCGGATTCTGCTCTGTGAATCCTTTCAAGACAGCATTGAGCGCTTCTGCTTCGCCACCGGCCGTCCACCAACTTAAAATATCAAGTTTAACTGAAACATCCGCGACCGACCCCTTATCTTGACCCGTACCATTGGATGATGGATTTTTCCCGCTACAAGCAGCCATCATCACGACTAACAAAGAAATGATTGTTAATAATAAATACTTTTTTTTCACTTTCATCCCCCCTGTTTATAAATAATTAACAGAAAATAAAAGCTTGGATCTTCCTGTCGCTGCAGTTTTGTACAGTTGCTTCACAATTAGCTCTCGGGCGGTCGATATATTAAACCTAGTTGATGAATCGAATAAACTAAGTTTAATATATATAGGCTTTATTCTTCTGTTAAAGTCGATAATAATGAATGTAAGCGTTTTTGTCAATCTACTTTTCTTTATATATTAAATTAAGTGTAATATATTAGTGTTTTGTCGCTTGTTTTTATTAGGGATTATGTATTATTATTAATAATAGTTTATTAATGGGCGGCCAATTGCCGGGAAGGTGGTGCTTCATTGTCTGTGAAACAAAAATTCGATCAGCAAAACGTACGTAAGTATCACTACTTTTTGCTGTTAAGCCTGATTCAAAAACATAAACAAATATCTCGTTCACAATTAGCAGAATTGACAGCCATGAGCAATACAACAGTCGGGAAAATTGTTAAAGAGCTGTTGCAAGACGGATTCATTCACGAAGTAGGCCATGTAGAGGGGGATCTTGGCAGGCGTGCAAACATTCTCGAGTTGAATCCATACGGGGCTTTAATCGTCGGAGTAGAGATCGATTTAACTTCCGTGCAAATTGCGATCATCACACTAGACGGGAATGTGATGGATAAACGCCAGTTTTCATTTGATATTAAGGGGCAGCCGATTGTCATCTTGAATAAAGTTGCAGATGGGATTATGAATTTATTGCAGCATCTGGAGCCGGATAATCGTGAGAAAGTCATTGCCATCGGAGTTAGTATGCCGGGGCTGGTATCTTGGCCTGAGGGCAAAGTCTCGATGGTTCCACAATTTCGTTGGAATGACGTACAAGTGAAAAGCTACCTGGAAGAGAAGCTGCCTCTGCAGGTTTATGTTGATAATCATGTTCGCTCCATCTTATTGGCCGAACGATTATTTGGCACGCTCAATAATACTCGTCATGCTGCCTGTATTTATGTCGGCAGCGGAGTTGGTGGAGCTGTCATGACTAATGGCGATATCGTACGCGGTGTCAGTAATACATTGGGAGAGATCGGTCATTTGACGATGGATCCAAACGGTCCGTTATGTGATTGCGGCAGATTGGGTTGTCTGCAAACATTTATCAGCATATCTGAGCTGGAGAAGCAGGCGCAAATGCCTATTGAGCAGATTTTCGCTGCTTATGAGCGTGGAGAAGCTTGGAGCATGAAGCTGCTGGATCGAGCTAAACAGTATTTAGGTATTGCGATTGCAAATATTATTTGTATGTACAATCCCCAAGTGGTGTTGCTCGCCGGCCCCATGATTGAGGACTTTCCCTTGATAACAAGCGATATTAAACATATTACCGATCGCTACATTTGGAGTCCATTAGAGAAGAGCTTCGTACTTGCACACGCTACGTTTGGCAAAGCCAGCGGTGTCATCGGCGCAAGTGCGATTGTTTTAAATGAATTTTTGACACAGGCCATGAATGACTAACGTCCAAGGATTCTAAGCGAAGAGCTTTGTCCCGCAGCTTTAACAAATAAGTATCCCCCCGCCTCGTTCCTTCAAAGAAGGCCACTGAAAAAGTCCGATTTTTAATATTAAGCTTTGGAAATCACGATGAAGTCGAGATTTCCAAAGCTTTTTGTTTTATACTAAAGAAATCAACTTATGTTCATTTGCACCTATTGTCTGAATACCTTATCAAACATAAGTATAGTGACTAGCAGTTACTTTTCATTTGTTTTTTTGCTAAGTGAGCCGGATAAATTCTCCATGTTTGGAAAACAAATTAATTTCTTTTTTAACAGCTTCTTTCATCTTTTCTCCACACTTTTCACTACAAAGTGAAAAGATTCCATCTTCGCCTTCTTTCCTTGCTTCTGATCCTGTCCCAACAATGATAAGTGGTACGCTTGTATTTCTGGTTTTCATATAAATAGTACTTATTCGTCCGTCTTCTTCATTAATATCAAATCCCGGTGCAAATTTAACACCGAGTCCAAGACAAGGTTCATTTTCTTTGATTTTTTTCATACACCATGAGCATCTGAGCATCTTTTGATCTCCTTTATGACTTTTATTATTACGTCCATTTGGTATAACGTTCATATATTCACTACGTCCATTCCCCATAGATAGTGTTATCTTAGGAAAATGGATATGTCCCGATAATCGTTTCTTCACTTCAGCTTCCGAAGCAAGGGACCATTATGTCCCTCAGTATAAATACGATGCTAGACGACGATATTCGTGTCCTCCTCGTGATGCTTACGAAAAAGTATACTTCGCAAGCATTTCTCCCCATGGAGCCATGCCTTCTTCTTTGAATCCCGTTTTTGCATACAGCTTTTTCGCATGTTCATTGTCTGGTTTATAACCAAGCATCACAATACTGGTTCGATCATTGGCATTTCTAATCTCACTAATTACCAATTGCATTGCTTGATGACCATATCCTCGACCTTGAAATCGCTCGTCAATCATGAATCGGTAAATCCAATAGTTTCCATCATCCGGATCTAGGCCAAACATTGTAAAACCAATCATAATTTCACCGCAGTAGATCGCCTTGGTATTAAATCCTTCTAAAAATTGCGCTTCCGCAATCGAGTAAAGATTAGAAGCAATAAATCCTTTTTGATTTGAACTGGATTTAAGTTGAATACATTCCTCCCAATTACTCTTATCAATAGCTTTTAATAAAATCATTTCGGACTCCTCCTGATATTGTAGAGAAATCCGACATCTCGAACTCTCTACTTAATTAATAATCCTCTCCGACAATACAACTAATTGATGCTGGAACAATTTCATACCACATCACCTTTTTCCCTGAGTTCGTATTCACAATGTGTTGTAGTTCTTATGATCCTTAATTGATTCCTTAAAGAGATCTATTGGTTTCGCGTAATCAATTGGCTTATGAATTAATCTGTTCAGCCACTTCAATCGTTCAAAATTATCGTTAAAATCATCTTCTACGAAAAACGTAACTTCCTTCATCGTTCCTAGTACACTTCTACTGTTTGTCTTTGAAATAACTACTTCCGAACCATACTCTAAATATGTATTAATCAAATTCTCTTTAACTCCCTCTAAGTGCAAGTATTCCTGAAGACTCAGCAAGAATTTCTCTTTCAAACGCTCTAACTGTCCAGTTCTTATTCCATCAATGATTATAGCTAATCTTGTTAAATCGTTCACAAAGACGATATGTTTGCGTTTGTTCAAGTTATAAATATTTACATGCCAACTTAAAAACAACGGCACATTCATGTCTTGAACTGAAGTTATTTTCATGTCTTTCAATAAATCTTTTGTAAGTCTTAGATTAATCATTTTGTTTTTTCCTTTCTCGCACTAGTTTTTTAACTAAAGTACTTATATTCTTGAACCCTAAAAGTTTAAAGTGACGAAGTCACCCAGGTAGCCTGGCCACATAACCTCGCAGGGTTGTCCGCCTGTCCATCTCCTAGAATTACACCTACCTTCTATAGAACTTTAACATAATTCCAATTGACTTAACGACATATAAATTTCCTTCCTGATCTTTAAAATTATCCCTTGTTGTAATGTATATTCCAGTGTTTCGAACATATCTTGATTTCCAATCAATAGGTTTATTCTCATTCATTAGCGTACAATCATTCATAATATTTGTACTAGTACATGAAATACCATGTTCACTAAGTAACCAATCAATGTATTTTTGATCGTTCGGTATACTTATATTTAGTATAAAGATCAAAACTAAAGTTACACATAATCCTATTAAAAGTGTTTTTTTCAAGTTATACTCCTTATATATTATTTATTCTGTAAGACGTAATAATATTTGAATTTGTGGCGTTTCAGCTAACGTTCAGATCCACGACGTCTATTCCCCACAAATAGCTGCTCTTACCTTAGGGGAATGGATGTGTCCGCAGCTTATAGCTTCCCGAAATCGCTTCTGTGCACCGGGATCCAAAAGGATCGATGCGTGAATATGATGTTAGGCGGAGTTAACTCTTCTTGACCAACCAGCATAACTGTTCTTAATGCTTCACTATATTCTTTAATTCAATACTCATACTGTTCACTTCTATTTCCAATTGTGTTATCATATCTTTAAAGAAGCCGAGTGCGGCTAACACTCGGCTTAACAATCGACTTGTATGGGGTTATCCCTTCTAGAGTTTAAAAGGTAAAAGAACCCACCTTCGGCGTGTAACCTTGGGGTGGGTTCTTACTTTCTCTTGTAGTTATCTGCAATATATGCTAAAAGTGCAATGACAAATGTAGCGAAAAGAATCATGATAGTTATTGCATCCTCTATATTCATGGCATCACCTCCTACAAAGTTTCCGAAGGAAACTTACTTCGAAAGCATATGCTTGAAGGGATACTACGCCCACCCAAGATTCAATTGTCTTTACTATTCTACCATGTTATACCAATAAAATAAAGAACGGTTGTTCGGGTTTGATAAATCATTGTTGCTCTTAAACTTCGTTAATTTCGCATAACGTCCCTCATATTCACGAACCCGAGAACCTTAATCCCCAACAGGGCGGCTACGACGCGGTTAGGTTCGTAGGGTTGTCCGCTGAGTTGACTTCAATAATATTGCATCGCGCGGAATGAGCAGCCACCAGGCTTCGACGTGTGAATACGGTGTTAGACGAAGTTTCTACACCTCTTTGAGCTCGCTAAATCAACTCAAAATTCTGATCGAATCTCGC
>NZ_JBOZWO010000049.1:0-42836 GCF_050864975.1 Paenibacillus sp. GXUN7292
GTGCCACCTCAAAACGGATCAATGTATATGAAATTTCATATACAAAATGCTGAAATGCCCCAAAAAGCACAATTGTATATGAAAATTCATACAGAACCGGACGGTGCCACCTCAAAACGGGTCAATGTATATGAAATTTCATATACAAAATGCTGAAATGCTCCATAAAACACAATTGTATATGAAAATTCATACAGAATCGGTCCGCGCTACCTCAAAACGGGTCAATGTATATGAAATTTCAAATACAAAATGCTGAAATGCCCCAAAAAACAAAATTGTATATGAAATTTCATACAGAACCGGACGGTGCGTCCTCAAAACAGAGGGGAAACCCGCACGCTTGAAAACTTAACGGTTACAGGAAGCAGCGTTATTGGACGAGAATCCGCTCATTCTAAAATTTAACGGTTGCAGTGAGACTGTCGATTCATTGTGGGCAACGATTGATAAGCAATGAGAAAGGGGAAACGGAGAGCAAGAATGGGAATGGAGAAGCGGTAGCTTCCGCCTTTGTAGGCTAATTTTTTCCTTTACAGGCATTGTTTATTCATAAAAATTAGACTATAACAGCGGTCGGAATCCCAATCTTGATCGCAGTGGCCCCTTTCTATTGCCTATTGCAACTATCCACAATTAATCGACACCCTCCTCACAATCGTAAAAATATCATCGGTAAACGTGCCTGTCCAAAAGACGGGAAAGCCGTTAACGAATAAATGTATTTTGAACGCGCTCTGACTTAGTAGCATGGAACTATTTATTTTCCTATCCATTTATCTAATTACCCATGATAAAATAACTATAAACCACATAGGGGGTTAGAGGATTGACGGGGAGAAACGATCTGTGCCCTTGCGGTTCAGGGAAAAAGTATAAGAAGTGCTGTCTGCTAAAATCAAATGACCTTCAAGATAAATCCATAATGATTAGCGATATTAGAAAAGAACTGATTCAACCCGTGCTTGGCCGAAGCATCCCCGATGCGGAGCTGCCTTTGACGCAATATGAATTAAAAAGTGGGCACCGCTCCCGCGTCTTGGGACGGCTGGACCAATTGACGCAGGAATTGCAGAGCAGCCAAGTTCGCGATGGTGCTGTGATATCGATATGCAATGAATTGTATGAGAAGCACGAGGACTTCAGTCGGACCAATACGGCATCCGTTTTAACCGCAAATGAAAACAGATTGCTGATTACAGTCGTGGAGGGAATTCTTACAGATTTTGCTTGCCTGTCCAAAGGGGCTACACCTGATTACGGCGCTATGCACGCTCTTGCCTATTTAACCTTTCAAGCTATGAAACAAGGGATATCCGATGCAACACAAATCACTAGAGCGATTGTACGGACAGATACGGGTGATACCGTTGTCGATTGGGAGCTGTTTGAAGGAAAAGAGTATGACATAGAAGACCGCATATGGATAGATATCGAGAGCAAGGACGAGCTGGAGAACCAATTCAAAATTATTCAAAATGACTGGTACGGTCTTTCTGTTCAATCCCAAAAAACTTTGGCTACGGCAATGACTTTAGAGCATACGATGGCGTCGCAGAAATCGGCGGGGCTATTGTCCTACCAAGGAATAGCAATGAGCTATCTGGGAGTAATAGAAGAGGAGCTGCGCTATATTATATTTGAAATAGAGAGCTGGCCTAATGAGAAACGGATGATGTGGCGAGATCTCTCTCATTACTGCCATACACATTCCATTCCGATTGTAAGCACATATATGCCTGATTTGGGAGCCATGCTGACAGAACTGCTGCCAATTAGAAATAAAGCGGCGCATGGCGGCTTTGTATCCAAGGAAGAGCTAGAGCAAATTAAAGGCCTGGTCCTTGAGCGAAATCTGCTTTCCTATTTGTCCTGGGCCAAAATTGGCGAAGAGCCGCAATTAAAAACGATTCGGAATGCGAGCGAGCTGGCGCATGCTCCGAAGACGAAGATTTTTCCTGAGCCTGAACAGCAGGAATGGAGCTTGAAGATCCCACAGTTATACGAAATGAATTATTGGTTTGAACGAGCAGCAGGCATGCCGCGGCTGCAGTTCAGCTTTTCTGTTAACGATAGCGGCATGCAAGCGAGAGACGTCTTTTCTTTCTATAAGAAAGCTGCGGAAAATGGCGGTGCAGATGCGGCTTTTGTATTGGCGCAAATGTATTTTCGTGGAAGAGGAACACCTCAGGATTATAATATGGCCAAACGCTGGTATGAAGCAGCTGCCAATAAAGGCAATCGAGATGCGCAGTTTATGCTTGGAACGATGCTATTGACAGGAGAGCTTGGCGCTTCTAAGCCGCAGGAGGCATTGAAGTGGTTACTGCAAGCCGGTGAGAGAGGCCATGTTGGTGCGATCTATCAATTGACAGCTCTATATACTGAAAATAAAGAAAGTGAACATGCATGGAAGTGGACCAAGGAGCTTGCCTTGCGCGGATACAAAGCCTTTCAATTTAATTTGGCATGCAAGCTGGAGGCAGGAGACGGCGTTCATAAAAATATGGAAGAGGCCATCTATTGGTATATAAAAGCAGCACGGCAGGGCTGGACAGATGCTCAGTTCAATCTCGGCGTTCTGTATGCCGAGGGAGTGGAGGTAGAGAAAAATATATTTGAAGCGATGAAATGGTTCCGAAACGCGGCAGAACGCGGCGATGAGGAGGCGAAGACAGAGCTGAAGCAGTTGATGAGCAAGCATGCTATTAACTAAAGTAAGGAGCGAGGCGCTTGGGATTAAAAGAATATTTTATTCAGGGAGCTGCATATCAACGATCGAGAGGCTTAATGGATAGGGAGTTTGCATGGTATCGATTCGATGAAACAAGCGATGGCACGGATGAATACGACGCGCTTGAACGTTTGCTGGGGCGATATTCTAAAAATAATTCTGCGAGCAAGGATGATCTGTACGTCGAAGTCAGGATCCGTCCTACCGGCCGCAAAGGAGGGGCGCCGTTTTTCGCTGAGCAGCGGGAGGAGCATCCTTATAACAAAGGGCTGCTGTCTCGTTTCTGGATTCGCTTTACTTTGTCCGAAACGGAAGAGGAGCTGAAGCACTATGGAGAGCAATTCAATCAGTTTATTCAAAATAGCAGTTTTAGAGAAGAGTCGCTGGAACGGATGCGTCAACAATATGCGAATCAATTGCAGCATATTCGTGCCAAGAATATAAAGCCGGAGCCTTATCAATTAATCGCACCAACAGGCTCGCCTGAGAAGATAGCGGAAAGCTGCAGCAAACAGGCTGCACGCTTTTTGCGTTCATTTGGTTTTCGAGTAGCTGAATATAAAAATGAGTACGAGGTTAAAGCCTTGGACTGCCATTCCTTATATTTTGGTCATGAGCAGACGCTGATGCTTTCTGCAGTAGATCTGGTGTTTTATTGGCAAGGAATCGCCGAGACAAGGGAATTTGACGTGGAGGATATCTTTTATGATATGGGCTATGTCGTCGATAATAAAGAAAATGAGTATGTAAAGCTATTGCGGGCAAATCATTTGGCGGCATATATTATATACGATGATGCGGGAATGCCAAGTATTTGTGTGCTGAAAAAAGAGCTGAAGCATGCTCGCGACCTGCTTAGCAAGCATCAAGTAAAACTTGTTGACGACTACACAGATATCGATGATTTCGACCGGAGAAGCGCTGGATTAGGTGATAATTACTACCACAATCTTGACAATATGTTTGAGAAATAGTTAAAGGCAGCAATCATTAATCACATGAATTCCAATTGTTATTGGCAAGCCTGGCACTTGAAATGAATAAGCCGAGTCATCCTTATTCCATATTGGAACGGAGACTCGGCTTTTCGCATTATTGAAGCTCGGGTTTATCGACCAGCTTGATGCTGGCATTATTTGTTTCGTGAAGCTCAAAAATAATAATTTCATTGCTTCCTTTGTTCAATAGCGGGGCAGGTATATATAACGTCTTCTGTGGACCGCGATTCCAGTAGCGTCCCAGATTAAAGCCATTAATATAGACAACGCCTTTCGTCCAGCCTTCCATATGGATAAAGGTATCGGCCGTCTCATCGATTTCAATGCTTCCTTTATAGAAGGTCGGCTGCTTCGTATTATGGTCGCCGCATACGTTAACTTGCTCCAAGCTTTGCTGAAATTGAACTTGTTCTACATTGTTGAGAGGCAAAGTATGAATTTCCCAGCCGAATAAAAATTGATTGCCCAGACGCACACCTTCTGTAATTCCTTTGCAATCTCTCAGGAGTGGTCCGTAGTTGGTCCGTCCCATATTTTCAACCAGAATGCTTAGCTTTGCTCCGCCTTCAGGGATCGCCAATTCAATCTGATTATCTTGATGATCGCGCTCAATGACCCCAATATATTCGTCATTCAAGTAAATAATTGCCCGGTCATGAACGTCCTGCAAATGGAGGACAGCTGCATTGCGCGGACCCGAAACATCCGTCTTATATAGGATAAAGCCATAATCTTGTCCAAGCTTCTCCATCGTTACAGGGAAAGCATGGCTGCTTGAAGTGCCGAGCTCATTAAGCTGGCTTAGCAGACTTGCGCTTTCACTTAGACTTACCTTGCCGTAAGCTTTTTTGGCGATAGGCTCTGGCAGTGACAGCGGCTCAAGCCCAAAATGCTTCTCAATTACACTGCGCACCGCATAAAACTTAGCTGTTGGCTCACCGTCTTCGCTAAGTGGAACGTCATAATCATAGCTTGTAATCGTTGGTGCATACTTAGGATTGTTCGCGCCGTTGTAAAAACCGAAGTTCGTTCCTCCATGGAACATGTAGAAATTGACGGATGCGCCCAGCTTGAACATTTCGTCAAGCTCAGCTGCTACTTCATCAGAGCTGCGGGTATGATGCTCCTCGCCCCAGTGGTCAAACCAGCCGTTCCAAAATTCCATGCACATATCCGGCTTGTTCTGTTGATACTGATTCAACGCTTCGAAAGCTTCAGCAGTGCGGGAACCGAAGTTGACCGTTTCCAATACACCGTCAATCATACCGCCCTGCAGCATGAAATCCTCTGGGCCATCCGATGTGAACAACAGGACATCGATGCCTCGTGCAATCATACTGTCTCTTATATACTCCAAATATTTGGTATCATTGCCATAGCTTCCATATTCATTCTCAATCTGCATAGCGATAATCGGCCCGCCGTTTGTACAAAGCAAAGGCTTTAGCTTCGGCAGCAAAACATCGTAGTAGGCATCCACTTTTTCTAGATATGGTTTGTGGAAGCAGCGCAACACCATATCGGAATCAGCAAGCAGCCAAGCAGGCAAACCGCCGAATTCCCACTCCGCACAAATATAAGGGCTTGGGCGGACGATAACGAGCAGTCCAAGCTCCTCGGCAATTTTAATAAACTGCTCCAGGTCTGCAATCCCCTCAAAATTAAATGTTCCTTCCTGAGGCTCGTGCAAATTCCAAGGCACATAGGTTTCTACTGTATTAAAGCCGCATGCTTTAAGCTTTAACAGTCTGTCGCGCCAATACTGCGGCACAACTCGAAAATAATGAATAGCGCCTGAAATAATCGTAATCGGTTTATCGTTAAGCAAAAATTGCTTTCCCTCATAGCTGAACTTGCTCATTTGGCTCACCCCATATACAGAAATGTAGTATGCACTCATCATAAGAAATTAATTGTTCTTGAACAATTGTCAAACTATGCGATTATTTGACCATTTGTTTCGTTCGAGTGTTATACTATTAAGCATTAACAATTGTGGTCGCAAAAGGTGAAAGGATGAGAATATGGATACGGAAATTATTTTGCCGAATATGACATACACGGTTCAAATAACAGGCTGCCAATTCGCAGTTAAACCTCCTGACTGGTTGTATCCTCGCCATCATCACCACTTGTTTGAGCTGTTGTATTGCTGGGACGGGGAGGTAACGCAGTCTTCTGAGGATCAGCAGGTGACGATGAGAGCAGGAGAATTGATTTTATTGAAGCCGGGTGTAAAACATCATACCTTTAACCACTCAAATGGTTATTACAGCTTTTTTAACGTACATTTCAATATAGATGATAAGGAGCTGCGCGAGCTTCTTACAAAAAATTCATTTGAGCTATTTAGCAACGAGCAGGTGAAGCAATCTAAGCTGCTGCTATATATTAAGGAAATAGAAAGCTTGCTCCAGCTGGAGCTGCTGCGCCCGGGCAGTGTGAATAGAACAGAGCAGCAGCTTGTTATGCATTTATCTGGCGTTGACAAACTGCTTTTTCAAAATCAGCTGCTGCTGATCATTAATGAGGTTGCCATGCTATTGCATCAACAGCATCCTGCTGAGGAAGAGCAGCACGGCAAGAAGATGACGTCCAGATTACAGGTTGATGTTGCGCATGAGATGGAAGCGATGCTTCAGGATCATTTATTTTCCAAAGGCGCAGTAGCTCATATCGCACGAAAGCAAAATTTAAGCAGGAGTCAGTGCTATAAAATTTTTATGCAAGTGTACGGCATGTCGCCGCGGCAATATTTAACGCAATTAAAATTAAACAAGGCGAAGCATCTTCTGCTGGAAAGTGAAATGTCTATTGAGGATATTGCACAGCAGTTAGGATTCTCATCATTAAGTCATTTTTCCAGGCAATTTAAACGCTGGACAGGCGTGCCGCCAATGCAATATAGACCGAAGCATAAGGATTGACGGGAGATGGAACTATAGATGGAAAGAGCAAGGTCACATAAAGTATTCTTACAGTTTATTGTCATAATTATACTAGCAGCGATGTCATTTGGGCTGCTTACAGCATGCACTTCTGCTGGGCAAGAAGGGCGAAATAACGAGAAAAAGAAGACAAATATAAATTCGCCATCAGGTTATACAGGAGATATTGCGAAGGAAGACGTTCAAGAAGTATCTATTCTTGCGGATGAAGAACAGCCTTCGGAAGAAGAAGTACTTTTGGAAGAAGAAAAGCCTTTGGGACAAGAAAAACTTTTGGAAGAAGAACAACAGCTGGAACCTGGTGTTATAGTAAAAAAAGATAATCTTCCTGAAGGCTTTGTTTACCTGGACGAATATATACCGAGCGCCAAATATGTAATGGGATATTATGGCGAGCAAAATTTTGTTGGAGTTTCTATTGACGGCTATAACGCTCCTTTTGCTATTGCTACCGAGACTGCGGCTGCTGCCTTGCAGGGTGTAAGCGCAGCTGCTGAGAAGCAAGGCTATATTCTTGTTATTTACGATGCTTACAGACCGCAAAAAGCGGTCGAGCATTTCGCGCGGTGGTCGGCCGATGAGTCGGATGTTGCGATGAAGGAGTTGTTTTATCCAAATGAAGATAAAGCAGTTTTTTTCCAAAAAGGTTATTTGGCCAGAAAATCGGGACATTCCAGAGGCAGCACCTTCGATCTTACTTTAGCCTATGCAGACACTGGCGAAGAGCTGGATATGGGCAGCTCTGTTGATATGCTGGATCGGATATCGCGATTCGATACAGGCGAAATTACGAAAGAACAGTCAGCTAACAGGCAGCTGCTGAAGCAGCTGATGGTCGAACACGGCTTTAAGCCGTATAGCAAGGAATGGTGGCATTACACCCTGCATAAGGAGCCGTTTCCGAATCAATATTTTGATTTCGATATTGAATGATGAGGAGCTTTGCAGGCGCATGGCTCTAATATTGATAGTAGGAGTCGGGCTACGTAGGTAATAAGCAAGAGTGTCAGAGAGATAAGAGTAGAACTAGAGCAGCGGCAGCGTCGCCCAAACTTGATCGTAATGTCAGCCCTATCGGTGGCTTGCTTTTCTGCCTCTCTATCCGCAATGAAGTGGTCAGTCGTTCCGCTATTACGTCCAAAAACGCAGTTTTGAGGCAGCAAAGTGACAGACGTTCCGTTATTGAGCCATAATTCGCAGAAAAAGCCTCATTTAGAGCCGGATAGCGGAACGTGTGTCCGCGAAAATTGGAAAATGGCGGTTTTAAGGCAAATAACGGAACGTGTGACCATTTAGATTCTTTTGGGCAAACGTAGGTAAGCTAGGAAGGGTCAAAATGAAAATTCACAGATAGAATAAATAACGTCCATACTTATAGGAACAGGAAGCCCATAATCTACATGATTATGGGCTTTGTTTCATATAAAAGATGATATAAGTTTTTCTCTTATACTTGTTATTATTTTTCATCGGTAAACGTGCCGTCCATAGGACGGCGATAGACGTTTATCCTTAGTATTTTGACGGGGAAGCCGTTTCTTTTTATCTGCAGCAAACTTTATTGAGTTATGAAGGGTAATACTTATAGAACAGCATGAAAGAGGTGAGTGGGGTTGGAGCAGGAAACTCTCAGTCGAATACTACAAGGTGATCGGGAAGCATTCCGAAGTCTTTATGACGAATACTTCGACTACGCGCTTCGTACGGCGAAGCTGGTGACGAAGAATGGGGAGTGGGCAAAGGACGCCGTGCAGGAAACTTTCCTGCGTGTCTACCGGAATATATGGCAATATGACAGCGGGAAGCCGTTTAAGCCCTGGTTCTACTGTATTCTTCTAAGAGAGTGCTATCGGGTGATGGAACGAGAGAAGAAGGTTATGCCATTCGGGGAACAGCTTGAGCGTATCGCAGTGGAGCAGAAGCTGCCGGATGTGAGGCTGGATATTTACGACGCTTTGCAGTCGCTGCACGATATGTACAGAATCCCGCTGATTTTAAAATATTTGCACGACTATAGTGAGAGGGAAATCGCAGACATTTTGGAGCTGAATGTCAATACGTTGAAATCCAGATTGTTTAAGGGCCGCGAAAAGATAAGAGAATGCCTGGGGGGAAATTCATATGGATCGAAAGCTTAAAGAACAATTAATCGAAAAAACTAATGCAGACGACGGGGTGAAGGAAGACATTTGGGCACGCCTAGAATCGCAATTGGATAGTCAGGCATCGCAAGAGTATTATGCCAATCGGGCCACAGAGGCGGCTGCAGCAACTACGAATAGCAAAGGAAGAAGTAAAACTATGAAAATGATTAAAGTAACGACGGGTATTGCCGCTGCTGCTGTAGCCATAACCGCATTTCTATCTTTACCAGCAGGTACGGCGCTGATGAAAAGTATGCAATCCTGGTTTGAACCGGAGAAAAAAATTGAAATCTCAGTAGAAGGCGAGAAGGAAGAAACCAATGGCCAGGTTCACGTCGATAAGGAAAGCCGTTACGCGATTTACTATGACAAGGATCGTTATAAACTCGTTCAAGAGAATGGCAAAGATACAATTACAACTATCGATCCGCTGCCAGATCCATATCCGCAAGTATCGCTAACGATTGAGCAGGAAGTAGATAAGCTGCCTGAAGATCTGGCAAAAGAAATTGCTGCGAAGCTCGCCGATCAGTTCCTGGAGGTGCGCGACGTTGAGCCGGTAACGGAGCCGGTGAATGGATATCTGATCCATGCGATTAACGGTCATGACCGTCTCAGTGAGGTCGTATCCGTCTATGTGACGAGCAACGAGCAGCAAGGCAGTTTTATTTTGACGTCGAGCTACTTCCTGGAAGCGGCCGAAGGCCATGGCTCCCGGTTTAGACAAACGCTGGAGCAGTTCGAGATACTGAAAAATGACTAAAATTGAATGAGGTATCCCTTCATAGTGGATAACTATTAATTAGCAATAAGAAAGGGGAGCGGTGAGCAAGATTGGGAATGGAGAAGCGGCAGCATCCCCCTTTGTAGGCTGATTTTATCCTTTACAGTGGATAGCTGATGAAAAAATTGGACTACAACAGCGGTCGGAATCCCAAACTTGATCGTAGTAGCCTCCCTTTTCATTGCTTCTTGCCCTATTCACAACAAATCGACAGCTTCGATATTTTTATAATTCTTCTGCAAACAGGACCTGTCTAAAGAACGGTTAAGTCATTTATTTTTGTGACCTGGGCATTAATTTAGGCATTTTTCGACATTTTTTTCACTATTTCGCCTCTGAATAAACCATTTTGCACATGTCTATGTTTTCTCCAGTTGTGTCTTTCTTCCGATGACAGTAATTCGTCATTTTTCTATAATATTCGATATATCCCAAGGTTGTTGAAAACTGGAAGGGGGTGAATGAATGAACACATGGATAAAGTGTTTGTGTGCCTTCTTGCTTGCTGCTAGTGTGTCCTGCGTTTTCCAGGAATCAATTGATGCGCGTGGCCTATTGGGTTTATTATCAGGAAACAAAGAAAGCGCGGAAGAAGAGGCATCTGGAAGTTCTGGCTTGTTTCAAATTGTCGACGGGTTAACGGATGTGGTAGATAAAACTGTTTCGGAAACCGCCAATGTTGTCAATTCTGCAACGTCGGAGGGAAAACTGTTGTCTCCGCTTGGATTAGGCGGGACTACGGAGCATCTGACTGAAGTCGTCAAGTCGACGGTGAACACGGTGACAGAGACGACCTCTACCGTCACAAGGGAAGTCGAAAATGTAACTAATGAAGTCAGTACTGTTTTAACTGCTGAAAGAGATTTATTGTCGGGACAAGGTGTCACACAGCTTGTACAGGACGTTGCTGGCACGGTGGATTCGACTGTAAGCGCTGTTGTGAAGACAGTCGAGACAGCTGCAAGCGGTACTGAAGGTATTGTTAAAAATGTCGAAGCTACCGTTGTTTCTACTAAACCGTTATTGCCTATTCCTGAGCTTGTCGATGGTGTAGGGCAAATTGTAGGGGGTGTAGGCGAAACGGTCGGCCATACAGGCGATCTTGTAACCAGTGTCGGTGATTTGGTAAGTGGACTGATTGGAGCCGGACAGAATGAAAACAAACCTGTTGACTCTGAGGTTGACTCTGAAGTTGATTCTGAAAAAGAGAAGCCGGATACATCTCCTTCTGACGAGAATGGGAAAAGTTCGAATGAGAATACGGAAGGTTACTATCCTCGTGAAGAGACCAGCCATTCTGAAAAAACTGGCTTTACAGAGAAACCAGAAGAGGTTAGAACCTCCGGGAACATTGGAAATTCAGTAAAGTTGTCTCTTTCGCCTGATGATAGTGAACAAACTCATTATGCGGAACAATCTGTAGCTCAGCGAGAAGATTCAACAACTGAAGCAGTTGACCATGACGGTGATGCTTGGCTATTCGATCAATTGGATACTGCTGCAGACAAAGGGTTCAGGCAGGCAGCTGATGACGAAGATATTCAATTCAAGCCAGACCAATCGAATCAGTTGCCATCGCAACATCCGCTTCAAAAAGAAGAAAAGAGAGCCGATCCTTTTACGCTAGCTATTATTTTTGCCAAGCCAGCGCCTAAAAATGGAACGGGTTCTGGCAGTGGAAACTCGTCATCAGCAGGCGGAGTGGATATGATTCTTGGTGAAAGCGTTTCCGAGAAAGAGGCTGGAAGAAGAAGCATAGCAAAAGATACGAGACAACTCATTACCAAGTGGGCCAATGAACCGCCAACAGAGCCGCCTCAGCATTTCCTTTTCTCTATATTTGCATAAAAAATGAGAAAAGGAAGTGTAACGAATATGAAAAAAAGTATTTCTTTCGGCATTGTTCTAATGGGGTTGATGATTGGTTTTTTAATGACACTAGGAAATAGCAAGGCACATGCGGCATTGCTTCCATTAAATCTTGACGAGGTTATTGAGGAGCAAGCTGGCGGCTTGTTGAACATCGGTTCCTTGCTTGAGCATACCAATGACGCTAAACTGCTCGATTTGAAGGTAGACGTTAATCTGGATGCACTTCTGCCAACAGTGGAGTCAGGTACTGACTTTCTGCTGGGCGTTGATCTGAATGTATTGTCATCAGAAAAGAAAGCGGACAAAGACAGGAGCTCCTTGCTGGATGTAAATCTGGGCGTGCTGTCCCCGACAGATAATGGCAGTACAGAAAAGGGAACCTTATTGGATGTGGACCTGGATGTGTTGTCACACAAAGGAAGAGAAAGCCAAGGTACGGAAGCTTTACTGGATGTAAACCTGGACATCCTGTCTCCATCAGATAAAGGCAGCGCAAGCACTGGCTCCCTGTTGGACGTAGATTTGGACGTGTTGTCCCCAGATAAGAAGGGGACTCAAGACAAGGGCTCCTTGCTGGATGTGAACCTGGATATCTTGTCTCCATCAGATAAAGGCAGCGCAGGCACTGGCTCCCTATTGGATGTCGATTTGGATGTGTTGTCCCCAGATAAGAAGGGGACTCAAGACAAGGGCTCCTTGGTAGATGTAAACCTGGATATCTTGTCCCCATCAGATAAAGGCAGCGCAGGCACTGGCTCCCTATTGGATGTCAATGTGGACGTGTTGTCCCCAGATAAGAAGGAGACCCAAGACAAAGGCTCCTTGGTAGATGTAAACCTGGATATCTTGTCTCCGTCAGATAAAGGCAGCGCAGGCACTGGCTCCCTATTGGATGTGGATGTGGACGTGTTGTCCCCAGGAAAAGGCAGTCAGGGGAGCGGTTCTTTAGTGGACCTGGATGTGAATGCTGGTCTGGATGGCTTGCTGCCAAATGTCGAAAGCTTGCTTCCGGGTTTGGGCAGTACGGTAGAAACGGTTTTGGATTCGGTTGACGCGGTTCTGCCGATTTCAACCTCAAATCTGTTGGATACTGTAGACCATATTATCGGCGGTGTTGCGGTCTCAGCTTGTCTTGATCCGATTTTGACGCTTCAATTGCAAACGGATAGCAACTGCTCATATAACGGCGCAATTATTCCAGAAGAGGGCAATGGTAACGCTGGCGGAGGCGGAAACACTGGCGGAGACGGAAACACTGGCGGAGACGGAAACACTGGCGGAGGCGGAAACCCTGACGGAGACGGAAACACTGACGGAGACGGAAACTCTGGCGGAGGTGGAAACCCTGGCGGAGACGGAAACACTGGCGGAGGTGGAAACCCTGACGGAGCCGGAAACTCTGGTGGAGGCGGAAAACCCGGCGGAAGCAGTAACTCTGGCAGTACAGGCAGTGCGGATGATAACAATATCATCGGGGGAGATGACAGCACAAATAACTCCGGCAAAGATGATGAGCATGCCAGCAGCGGCGCCACAGGCAATGATGGAGGCGCAAGCGGCCGCGATGGCGGAACGGGCGGCAAAACAACTGGCATTAACGATTCAGGTCAATCGACCAAAAATGCAAAGCCGGAAAAAAGCTCCTGGCAAGCTAGCTACTCTGACAAGCAAGGACTAGCTGTTCTGCCTAAAACCGGCGGTTTGCTGGATAGCAGCGTGCTTCTCATTGGAGCAATGCTGCTTATGGCTGCCGGGTTGTTAGTCAGAAGAAGAAGAGCATGATGCCATATGACAAAAATCGAGACATTGCGCAGCGAGTTGGCGGAGCTGATTCAACAGCGGGGCTTGCAGGATTCCCTAGTTATAAAAAAATCACAGCAATTGGACAATCTTATCGTGCTTTATATGAAAGAAATACCGCAAAGAAAGGCAGCGTCTGCACCGCTGAAGCGTTTGAAAAGGATCAAAATGAATTATATCAGCCGCATTGAAAATTCTTTGAAGAAGGAGCTGGAACATAATTTCGAGCGAGCCGAACAGCTGAGCAAGGACGTCGAGGAGCTCGCCAAGCACTATCATTTGTTTGATCCTGTTGTAATGGAGAAATCCCGTGAACTGGACCAATTGATCATGAGCAGCATTAAATTAAAAAAATAAAGCCTAACAGCAGCAAATGATCGATCCTTTTGGAGCAGACTGTGGAAGGACACTGTCCTTCCCTTTCTATTGGAGGATGATGATGAAAGTTTTGGGCAATTTGATGATCATTTTCGGTGTAGGAGTTATCATTTATCTTATGGCCGGACAGTATATACAGGAAGCGAAAACCGCGAGGCTTGTAGAGGAATTCGTACAGCTGCCCTTTGAAGAGCTGAATGAGGCTTTGCCAGATGCCATTGAGATTGCAGAATTGGCAGAGGCTTCCCCAGTTTATGTGATTGGCGACGTGCTGGCTATTTTGGAAATCCCTAAAATCGATTTAGCAGTCCCTATCGTGCACGGTGCAGGCTCCGAGCAGTTGTCCGCTGCAGTCGGCCATCTTGCTGAAAGCGGAGATTTAGGTGAGACAGGCGCTAATTTTGCAATTGCAGGGCACCGGTCGGCGACATTTGGTCAATTTTTTAACCGCTTGGATGAATTGGAGCCAGGTGACGGTTTTATCGTCAGAACGCCTACAGAAACGTATTCGTACGCTATTGTCAACAAAACAGTTGTCATGCCAACGGATGTACAGGTCATCGATCCTGTTGAAAGCAAATCGCTTGTAACATTAATTACATGTCATCCTTTCCGTTCCAATAAGAAAAGACTTATCGTTGGAGCAGAATTGGTTGAGCATAAGCCCGGGGACGCCGCTGCGTCCGCCGGGCTTTCCCAATTAAATATAGGAAAGCATAAGTTTTAACCTTCTGGTTGTATCTATATTTCATCGGTAAATGTGCCTGTCCAAAGGATGGCAGAGCCGTTTATCCTTGACGCGTGAATGCCGCTCAATAAAGAATTCGTCTAGTTTTGTTTGCAAAGCTGACTATAATGCATATATGCTAGATACATAGAAGAATAACGATGATAAGCTTTCAAAAAAAGCAGCGATAAGTCTGGTAGTGACACGCTGTACAAGTCTATTACATGAAACAATTCCCAGCTGCATATCGTTTATAAGTTATAGTTGAATTCAATGTTAATAACCGTTTAAGGGAGGATTATGATGGGAGTTAAGCGAAAGTGGATGCTGCTCAGCGCGATTATCATCATCGGCTTGCTTGGAGCTGGAGTCTGGTATTATATGCACTTGCAAAGAGCTGCCGCTCCTGAAGAGGAAACTCCCTTACAGACAATAGAGATTTGGGAGCAAGTAAATCAGCGGTTTGCTACCGGAACGACGGAGCAATTGGTGTTATGGAGAAAGGATAGCCAGGAGTTATATGTCCAGCATAATCAGCTCTATTACTCGCCTGGGAAGGAAGAAGCCCCTGTGCTGCTGCAGCAGTGGGCGAGCTCGCTGCCTGCCCAAGCCTTCGTCAATGGCAATTACTTGCTGATCGGCGCTCAAACGCGTACCGCAAGCGCAAGCCAGACGGAGCCGGCTGGTCTATGGCTTGCCATTGAGCTGGCAGAGAAGCCAAAAGTAGTGGAAAAGGGAGAGCAATTTTTCGGACCGAATGAAATCGTAGCGTCTGCTTTCACGCAGTCTGCCAATTTGTTTAGCTTCACTATGAAATTACAAAACAGTTTAACACAGCGTATATATGATCCAGCTAACAATCGTTGGCATCAAGTGTCTGACAAGCCGATTCCAGGTGAAGAGTTAGCCTTATTTGAAAAAGATAATGCGGTCCATTATTTACAGCAGCAAGAAAGCTACGAGCTTTCCGAGGATGAGACGATGGATGTTTTTGACGACAGTGGAAGCAGCCTTGTCTATTTCAGCAATCCCAGCAAGGAGATGCTGAGATTTGACGGTTATGAGCTTTTAGTTGCGAGGCCTATCCATAAGCCGGATCAGACGTTGATGATTTTAGGGCATCTTCGCGATTCCGCCGGCAATGAAGCAGCTGTTTTTTTCGAGCGGGCAGATTTAGTGCTTCCTATTGACGAGCGGTTATGGCAAGGCAAATGGCTTGCGGTCGATCCATACAATTTTGTGCAAATTACGAGTGAAGCTATCGATGTACTGCAATATGAGGAAGGTTTTGCTTCAATAGACAATGAGCCAGTCTATAAGCAATTTCAGCTTGGTGCAGCTAAGCTGATAAGCGAAAACGGCTTGCTGGCCGAATTTGAAGTTGAAGGAAAAAAGCAGCTGCTGCATTTTTATGATCTTGTTCATACAGAAGCAGATACGCTGGATTCTATTTGGGCCGAATGGATGCAGGACCCGGATGTGCAGGCAGTAGACAATTCCGAATTGGACCCCGTATGGGAAAACCATATAATTGTAGAATGGAGCGGGGAGGAGCGAAATGCGAATGCCGAAGTGCCGCCTGCGCTGCAGCGTGCCGTTGATGAGCTGTATTCGGATTCGGATTATGTTTTTGCCAAAACATATAGATACTTGCAATCAACCTGGTATGTGCTTGTAGAGAAGGATTTTTATCAATATCAAAATAATAAGCTGACCAAGCTGGGTGAGTGGCCTGTTACCATTGAAGTAGCTATTGGCGAAGGGGCGAGCGGCTTTGGTGCAATGGATTTTGTTAAGCTGGAGCAGGGCTGGCTTGTAGCGGATACGAAGGCCAATCGTGTCATCAAGCTTGACCGCGATATGAAAATAGCAGCAGAGCTATCTGTGCCGGTGCCTTCCAAGCTGATTGTTAAGCAAGGCAGCGTTCATATTGAATCGCTTCTTAATGAAATAGTAACTGATTTGGACCTGCTGATGATGGAGACAAACATGCAGGAATTTAAAGCAGTGACGGCTGTTGTCGAACAGGATTATTTAAAGCCAAGGCAGTGGTATAAGGATGAAGCCAGCGGACTGGTCTGGTACAGCTTTATGGGCCGCCTTTTTCAATATGACGAGCAGAATGAACAATTTAAGTCAGCCTTCTTGGGAATTAGCCGAAATGCGCATGCAAAAGCGCAAATTTTCCCTTACAAAGATACAATTGCGGTTATGCTGGATCATCGATTAGAGCTGTTTGACCGCGAAGGAAACTGGCTGGGCGATATTCAATTTCCGAGATCCGAGCCGGACGGCATTTATGATCGGACGCCTGAAGCAGAAAACAAAGCGATCATAGATGAGGCTGCAGGAAAAATATTTTTGGTGCAAGGCTATCGGATACTATCAATCGACTTGGAATTGAAACAGGCAACTAGCTTATTCAGGCAAAATTATGCCGAAATAGCAGATATGCAAATGCATGACGGAAAACTGTATTTGCTGCTTCATAATCATATTGAAGATCGTTATCATTATTCTAATCCGGTTGGTGATGAGTCGCAGCAAAGCTATTATTCTGAGCTTGTTCAAATCGATCCAGCTGATAAGCACATTGAGCGAGCTGTCGCAGAGGGCTTTTATCGTCGCATAGTATGGCTGCAGCAAGAGATTGATGAGGTTGAGGAAGGAAATGAAGAACCGGCCCAAAGTTTTGAAAAAATAGTTTTTTTGAAGGCTGAGGAAGCTCGTTAGCAGGAATTTTAACGAAAACAGTCAGGGCATTTGTCCCTGACTGTTTCGTTTTTATATGAAGACATTTAGCCTTGTCCGTTTTGTTTTTGCATCAAGCGCTGAAGCTCTTCTTCTACTCGAGTATTACGCAGCTCCTGCTGATAGCTAGCCTCATGTTGGTTTGTGTATGCGGAATAAGGCTTCGCAATTGTTTGATGTGCTTCCCATTCCATAATTTTTTGTTCGATGCGGTCAAAGCCCTGAGATGCCGTACCGCCGTATAA
Organism: Paenibacillus sp. GXUN7292; assembly: GCF_050864975.1. Lineage (NCBI taxonomy): Bacteria > Bacillati > Bacillota > Bacilli > Caryophanales > Paenibacillaceae > Paenibacillus > Paenibacillus sp. GXUN7292. The sequence continues at coordinate 17,382 of NZ_JBOZWO010000049.1, forward strand.
GGAATGAGCTGCTGAATCATGCTGTTGTTTTTCTGTATGATTTATCCGAGTCATAAGTTCGCTTCGTCTTGACTGCAGGCGGGTGCGCTCTTCTTTCATTTGCTCCAAATTTTGCTCCAGCTCAGTAACGGATTTTGCTGCCATTTCCTGCAATCTTGCAGTTTCCTCTGCCTGCTCTGCATAAAGAAGCTTGGCTTCCAGTGCTATGCGCGCATCTGTTTCGCGCCCTTCAGCAATAGCCTTTCCAGCCTTTTCTTCATAGAAGCTTGCTTGCTCATGTTGGTCCTGATATTTGCCTTGCAGCATGCGCTCCTGAACCTTTTGTGTCGAAATCGCATTTTCCAGGCCGGAAATTTGCTCATCCAAGTCTCTTAAATACTGATTCAGCATCATGCCTGGCTTTTCGATTTTGTCCAACACTTCATTTGCAGCGGCTTTTGTCATATCAACTACACGTTTTAGAATACCCATATTTCAATCTCTCCTTTTAAAATTATAATTTAGTAATGATATTGGTTGTGGTAAGAAAAATGATTGATTGGCGCTTTAGGGACTAGAATGGATGCGATAATGTAAATCAGCAGAACTGATCCAAAGCTGCAAACCGCCAATACCGCGAAAACAAGTCTAATGATGGTTGGATCAATTTGCAGCAGCTCGCCAATTCCTCCGCATAAGCCAGATAGTAGTTTATTTGTATGGGACCGGTATAATTTTTTCATATTGCATTATCCTTTCGCTTCGTATTCGATGTCTTAATTGTAAGCTGTAAGCTTAGTCTAAGTAACAGTCCGGAGACTGTTTGTTATACTGGCCTTTGGTAGGGGAGAGACTGGACGGATGGCTAGGCATAATGGCAATAGCGAAATGGTTTTGCTGTGAAAGACATAGTTTGACAGCTAATAGGGAATATTTAACCATTATCTATTCACTTTAAGGAGGCTGTTGAAATATGTCATTGGAGCATGCTGCGCAATCTTATCAGCCAGGCGATATTGTATACGTGCTGTATCGCAATCCGCATGTTCAAAATGTTGCGAACGTGCAGGCTGCCGCTGTCGTCAGCAATCCTGGCAACCCAGGTGAGCTGGCTGTATTTTTGTATGATCAGTATTATCCGCTTACGGAAGAAATGGCTGTATTTTCTTCAGAACAGGAGGCTGAGCAAGCGTATCAAGAGAGCTTCGGCTTAAGCTGGGAAGGCGGCTTTGAATGAACGCTCCTTTTATGCCGCGGCTCGTTTATTTTGAGCCTGATGCATTAGAGTATCCGCTTGGAAAAGAGCTGCTGGACAAGTTTACGAAGCTTGGCTTAGAAATCAGATATACGACCTCGCATAATCAGATTCGCAATTTGCCAGGGGAGTCTTATTTGCAGCGCTATCGGATTGCTAAATCAACACTTGTAGTAGGCATCCGCAAAACTTTGAAATTTGATACTTCAAAGCCTTCGGCTGAATATGCCATTCCTTTCGCAACAGGCTGTATGGGGCATTGCCATTATTGCTACCTGCAAACGACAATGGGCAGCAAGCCGTATATTCGTACCTATGTGAATGTGGATGAAATTTTGGAGGCGGCAGATGCGTATATTGCAGAACGGGCGCCTGAGCTGACGCGCTTTGAGGCTTCTTGTACCTCTGATATTGTAGGAATTGATCATTTGACCCATACATTGAAGCGTGCTATAGAGCATTTTGGACAGTCGGAGTATGGAAAGCTGAGGTTTGTTACAAAGTTTCATCATGTCGATCATTTGCTTGATGCCAAGCATAATGGAAAGACGCGGTTTCGGTTCAGTGTCAATGCCGATTATGTCATTAAAAATTTCGAGCCTGGCACATCCTCGCTTGAGCAGCGTATTCAAGCGGCTGGCAAGGTTGCCAAAGCTGGTTATCCGCTAGGCTTTATAGTTGCTCCCATTTATTTGCACGAAGGCTGGGAAGCCGGTTATGAGCACATGTTCGAGCGACTGGATAATGAATTGGATAAGGATGCGCGCGAAGACATTACCTTTGAATTTATTCAGCATCGTTTTACTAAACCGGCCAAACGGATTATCGAGCAAAATTATCCGATGACGAAGCTGGAGCTGGATGAGGCCAAGCGGCGTTATAAATGGGGGAAGTACGGCATAGGCAAATATATTTATCAGAAGGAAGAAGAGGAACAGATTAAAGAACATCTTATGGCTAGCATGAATCGTTATTTTCCGCATGCTCGATTTGAATATTTTACGTAGGGGCAAGGGGAAGGCTTCCTTCCCCAGACTTCCAATGCACAGAAAAGTATATGCTTTCAGTTTAACTTTCGCAGGATCGTGATTTTGTAGGATGCAAATGAATCAGTAACTCGCCTGTCCAAAGGATGGCAGAGCCGTTTATTCTTGTTCAATTGGCAATTGATAAACGATGATGGAGTCTGGTTCTTTGTATCTCATTCCAATCGTTTCCTCACAGCCTTTCAGTATATACAGCTTTGAAACAACAACATTGCCTTCCAGCTGTTCTTCTATCGTTTCGATTGTGCTGCAGGCAGTCTTGTAGCGCAGGTCGTTTCTTTTTTTGTTCAGTTTACTTCGTGTAGACCAGGAATATTGAATTTTCCCGTCTTTGTATTCCAGCTTTCCGATATCTGGCTGTCCTTCTACAGTAAAGTTGACTACCGTAAGCTTGGCTTGCTGCCGGCTGGCGGCATGATCCACGAATTGATCAAGCTTTTCGACATGAAGCGGACCTCCAGGCCCTCCGATAACATCTCCGTTTTTGACTGCGTCTTTATAGGTATAACCGCTGCAGCCTGTTAGTAATGTAATAAGGGTAATAAGCAGCCCAATGAAAAGGATTAATCGTGTCTTCACATCATTTTCCTCTCATTCCTGTATTAGTTATTAAATAATAGCATACTAAAGGTACTGTATGATTGTGAAAAGGAATCATTTATTGCGGGACTTTAGTAGTGAATTAGCTTTTAAATTGCAATTTGCTGCCTAATCAAGCAAGAAACGCTTCATAAAGATTGGGAAAATAAGCTATAATATGGCGATGTGATTTAGGAGTACAGCTGCAGGAGGTGGATCAAAAGTGGATGATAATCAATTGAAGGATTTATTACTAAGATTAGAGCAAAAAATCAACTCTTTAGAGGATGAAATAAGCCAGCTGCGCAGCGCTCAGAATACGCAAACTGCTGGAGCGCAGCAGCATACTCAGCAACAAGAGGCCCAGGAGTCCGGCTCATCAGAAAGTCAAGAGCCGTCGCAGCCGTCCGCGCCATACGGCTATGGGCCGCAAGCAGCGCAAGGCCAGTCGCAGCCGTCCGCGCCATACGGCTATGGGCCGCAATCGGCGCAAGGCCAGTCGCAGCCGTCCGCGCCATACGGCTATGGGCCGCAAGCAGCGCAGGGCCAGTCGCAGCCGTCCGCGCCATACGGCTATGGACCGCAATCGGCGCAGGGCCAATCGCAGCCGTCCGCGCCATACGGTTATGGGCCGCAATCGGCGCAGGGCCAGTCGCAGCCGTCCGCGCCATACGGCTATGGGCCGCAATCGGCGCAGGGTCAATCGCAGCCGTCCGCGCCATACGGCTATGGGCCGCAAGCAGTGCAAGGCCAGTCGCAGCCGTCCGCGCCGTATGGTCAAGCACCTCAACAGCCGCAGGGGAGCATGCCGCATCCAGGGCAAGCAGCTGCCCAGCCGCCGATACAGCCTTACGGCTATCCGCCGCCGCCGTACCGGCCAATAGATTCCAATGGCCGATATAAAGAGAATCAGAGCTTGGAGCATGTGCTGGCCAGAGTATGGTTGCCGCGCGTGTTCATAGTTGTTCTGCTGTTGGGTGTGCTGTGGGGTTTTCTTGCGATTGTTGTAAACGGACATTTGTCGCAAGAGGTGAGGTGTATACTCGGCGTTTTGCTGGGAGCTATTTTGTACGGAACTGGCGTGCAGCAGACGAAAAAGGATCGGGCCGGGCTCGGCAAAGTATTACTCGGTGGCTCGCTTGGCGTATTTATATTGTCCCTATCGGCAGCTCATCTGCTTTATGATTTAATATCAGCCCCAGTCGCTATTATATTGTACATGGCGGTATTGGTGCTCATTACGTACACATCGCTTAAATGGCGTTCCCAGACCTTGCTGGTTTTGTCAACCTTGTCAGGCTATATGATACCGTTTTTGGTCGCGTACAACAGCTCGAGCGAGTATTTATTTATTGGCTATCAGCTCGTATTTTCTATTTTCATGTTCCTGCTGGCGACACGTTATAACTATCAAGTCGCTTACTGGTTTTCATTTGGCCTGCTGCATTTCTCTTTTATATTGGCACTGGCCCTTGATTACACAGAAAACGAAGCGCTAATTTTAACAGCATTAACGATTCAGCATCTTGTATTGCTCGTTCAGTTTATAAGGCGCAAGCAATCAAATGCCGAACAGCTTGCTATGCAGTTTGTTTCATTCCTGCTGCTGGCGATGTGGGCAAATTTGCTGTATAACGACAGCAACCTTTATCCGATTATGCTGGCTGCAGGAGCGCTCATTTATGGAGCGGCGGCGTACCATTTTATGAAAATCGCTTCCCAAGCCGCTGCTGATCATGAGCAGCAGTCCTTTCACCGCCATCGTGTAGATGTAAGCATGGTGATAGCGACAGCTGCAGTGTTCCTGTTTATTATGAATTGGAGCGGCATGGCCTATAGCAGCATAGCTGTATTTGCAGAAGGAGTATTGGCATTAATTTTAGGGGCAAAAATAAAATATACTCTACAAAAAATTACTGGCAGCATTTTAGCGATTATATCAGGCGTTTGGATCATAACGGACGCTCCTGTGAAAATTGTATCAACTGAAACATTGGGCTGGATTGTTCTGCTGGCGGGTATTGCGGTTATTTATGCTGCTTATTCCAAATGGATTTTTCCAAAGACGCAGCAATCAACAGAAGCTGATGGTGCGATCGGGCACGACAACAATAAGCTGTTATTATCAGCGCTGTTATGGCTGGAAGCGGCTCTAGGCCTTATTTTTGTATCAATAATCGTTAACCTTGCAACCAAAGGGATGGAAAGCGATATACGGCACTTTATTTTGTCGGGGGCTTGGTTGCTGTATGCTTTAGGCGCTATCGCTGTAGGTATGATTTTCAAGCTTTCAAAAGCTAGACTGACCGGCATGCTGTTTTTATTTGTCGTGTTGATGAAGGTTATTCTTATCGATGTACCCGATGTATCGCTTTCGATCAGAGCGATTATGTTTATCGTGCTGGGCGCAGTAGGAATAGCCGTATCAAGATTACTGTACGCGGGCAAGGAAGATGCCAGCAAGCAAGCCGAGGAAGAAACAAATATATAAACGGTGTTCAAGTTGCAGTTTCAGCTGGAAACCAAAGCATAGCTCTATTCGTAATACCGAGTGTCATTCACTTTACGTGTCTCCTCTTTGAAGGGACATCAAAATGGAGGAATTAAAATGATCGTTACAACAACCCCTATAATCGAAGGATATCCAATTAAACATTATGCAGGAATCGCAACAGGCGAAGTTATTATGGGTGCAAACGTAGTGAGAGATTTTTTGGCCTCTATTACGGATATAGTAGGCGGACGTTCAGGCGCTTATGAGAGCAAGCTTCAAGAGGCAAGAGATGCGGCATTTGCAGAGATGAAGGAGCAGGCTGCCAGAATGGGTGCCAATGCCATTGTCGGTATTGATATTGATTATGAAGTTGTTCGCGAAGGTATGCTGATGGTAGCGGTAAGCGGTACGGCCGTTATTATTTAACTAGGCGGCGAAGCTGTTTATCCTTGAAGTATAGGGAAGTATAAGTTTTCACTTTATAACTGTTCCTATACTTCACCGGTAAACGCGCCTCCTTCGTTCAAGCGAAGGACGGCGAAGCCGTTTATCCTTGAAATATAGGGAAGTATCTGTTTTCACCTTATACTTCATCCTATATTCATCGAGAAACGGCACATCCTTAGCCAAGGACGCGCAGCGTTTCTTCTTGGTTGCTGATGTAGTAATAAAGAAGCTGTTAAGCGGTCAAGCTGACTGAAGCGTTTGTACGGTTAGCTGATGCTTTGACAGCTTCTTTTTTGTATCAACTTGTGTATAACTTTTCAAAATCAAGTCATCAGCATGCGTTTTTGAAGAAATTCGTGCACAACCTGTGAATATTTTTGTTGATTATGTGTATAACCTCGATTCATTTGTTAGTAATGCTGTGAATAACTTTGTTGTCCGCTGAATGAGCTTTAATGCATTTTCTTCGTACAGCAGGCATCGCACGCAAGCTGGTACTGGCAAGTTGAATCTTTTTGACTATGAAATTGCGGTAAACAGCCTACTATTAAATCTAAAAAAAACAAATAATGGAATAATGAAATGTCAAATGGTAAAATAAAACAGTTCTTAGTACCCAGTTCCATAGATATGGAAATATGTTACTATACAACGAGTGTCATTATTTCCAATTGGAAATGAATGGAATCCAAAGAAAATATGTTAGTAACATTTGTCGGAGGTCATGGAATGCGTTACATGAAAATGATGGTTTGCACGGTATTAATATTTTTACTTACAACAGGCACAGTATTTGCAACAGCAGAAAGTAACCCGATTGAACCGAACTGGATTGAAGGGGGAACTACTGTTAATGTAGGAGATATTTCTACACTTGAACTGGATGAATCCCTTCTTTATCTGGATCGTGAAGATACGATGGACGTTCAGGAATATTTGGGAAATAACGTAATGGGTACAGAGATGGGAAGCGTTTTTCCTGTTAATGAGGAAGAAAGCTGGTTTGTTTTATTCGAGTACGAGGATGTAGGTTATATTTCCGATAAGGATAAAAACAAAATTAATGCCAAGAAGCTGCTAAAAAGCTACCAGGACGGCACTGATGCAAGCAATGAGACGCGTGCAGAAGAAGAAAGACTGTTCGTAAAGGGCTGGCATACAGAGCCTTACTATAATGAAGAGGATCGTACTTTGATCTGGGCTTTGCTAGCAGAAGATTTCTATGGCAACGCAATTATTAACTATAATGTGCGTATTCTTACTCGCGGCGGCTATGTGTCTGTGCTTCTCGTTACAGATGAGGCTACTCTTGATAGAGAGATAGCGACGCTAAATAAGCTGATTCTGCCAAAATACTCCATTACAGCAGGCTCTACCTATGAAGATTTTGATCCTAGCGTGGACAAGAAATCTGAAGTTGGCTTGACGGGGCTAATTTTGGGAGGAGCGGGACTGGTTGCTGCGAAGAAGGCAGGTCTTATTGGCGCAGCGCTAGTATTGCTTAAAAAGTTCTGGTTTGTGCTGCTGGCGGTTCCTCTGGCGATTTGGAGATGGATTAAGGGCAGATCAGGACGCAGACAGGAAGAGGAGCAGCAAGAGCAGTCATATGTAAATCCGTATGGAACAGATAACTCATCATCGGATCAAACGATTAATAATGACCCTAAATAATAAGGGAGCAATACTATAATTTGCTGAAAATGGAAGAAGATCGTCACCCGCCTCGATTGGCAGGGGCGATCTTTTTGTTTGTTGATAAGAGCGCGTAAAAGCCGCCGCCGAACGATTCATGGTATAGTTATAAAAAGGTATGTATTTAATCATATCTTCCATGACATATAATAGTAGTAAGGATGAATACTTTCTATTTTCAGATAAGGGAGCGATCGATATGCAATATAGAAGATTAGGAAAAACGGGTTTAAATGTATCCGTTATTGGCGTCGGCACTTGGCAGTTCGGCGGGGAATGGGGTGTCCAGTATGAGCAGTCAGAGGTCGATGCTATATTGGACAAGGCACATGAGCTGGGCATTAATTTAATCGATACGGCTGAATGCTACGGCGATCATTTGTCAGAAGCTTTTATCGGCAACTATTTGGCCAAACGTAAACGTGAAGATTGGATTGTAGCAACAAAGTTCGGCCATCATTTTCACGAGCGGTTTACACGTACGGATGTATTTGAGCCGGGTGATGTAGTGAAGCAGCTGGATGCCTCGCTTAAAGCGCTGCAGACAGAGTACATAGATTTATATCAATTCCATTCCGGTCCGGACCATGTATTCGATAATGATGAGCTATGGACGGTGCTGGATAAGCAGGTGCAGGCGGGAAAAATTCGTCACCTGGGCACCTCTATTGCTAAAAATGACAATGTGCATCAGACGGAAGCTTCCACACAAGTAGGCTCTAAAGTGATTCAAGTCGTATATAACCGATTGGACCGCAAGCCTGAGGAGGCAGTATTCCCATCCTGCCAGCGTCAGGATTTGGGTGTGCTGGCTAGGGTGCCGCTAGCGAGCGGCTACTTGAGCGGGAAGTACAAACCCGGTGCTACCTTTGATAAAACGGATGTGCGCCATCGCCATGATGCCGCTCTCGTACAGACGCGCTTGCAGGAGGTCGAGCGCATTTCGCGTGAGGAAGTGCCTGCCGGCGTAAACATGGCCAGCTGGGCATTGGCTTGGTGCCTCAAGCATGAAGCGGTAACGGCAGTTATTCCTGGCTGTAAAAACCCGCAGCAGGTGGAGGCGAATGCCAAAGCTGTAGAGCTGCTCCATTCATAATAGAAGCATCTGGAGCAAGCCATTTGGCAGATGGCTTGCTTCAGGTATTTTTGTATAGCCAAGCTGCAATCACAAGTAATCTATTCTATGACATAAGAGACAGGGGCATACGGCAGCATGCAAATATTCGGAGAGCAATGGACAAGGCAACAGGTCATTAATCGTGTAGGAGACATAAGCCAGCTATGCGGAGTGAAGGGCATTCATTTTATGGATGGGCTGGAGCATGGAACGAAGGGGCTGCATGCCTGGAATGCTGCTGGCTTGCAGTTTTATGCACTGCCTGATCGCGGCATGGATATCGGGGCTTTTTACTATAAGGGAATACCTCTGGCATGGATGAGCAAGTCGGGGTATGTTCATCCTGCGCATTTGCACAAAGGGGGCTGGCTTGCCGGATTTCATGGCGGCATGCTGGCGACCTGCGGATTGAACAATGTAGGCCGGGCATGCGAGGATGAGGAAGGACAGCATGAGATGCACGGACGGATAAGCAGATTGCCTGCTGCGGAGGTTAGTTACGGCGGAAGCTGGACTGGCGATAATTATTCGCTTGCCATAAGCGGCAAGGTTAATGATGCCAGCTCGCTAGGCGACCATATGCAGCTTCATCGCCGTATTGAAGTCCCGGCCGACCAGCCTGTTATTCGCATTTATGATCAAGTAACGAATCTTGGCGCAATGAAAATGCCATGCATGATTAAATATCATATGAACTTAGGCTTCCCGCTCGTACAGGACGATACGAGCATCGAAGTAGCCAACCGTCGCCGTTTGCTGCGAAACAGTACCGAGCTGATTGATCCGCGAGCTGATTATTTCCGTAATTCTGTAAATACTGATGTAGAGATGCTCTACCATGAATGCGAATACGAGCATGATCAGATGGGAGAAGTGACTGTACGTGCACCATATCCTATTAACAATGAACAGCTTGCTCTTAAAATTCGCTACAAGCATGATACCTTGCCTCATTTGTGGCAATGGAATAATGTAATGGACGGATTGTATGTAACGGCGATCGAGCCATCCAACTGTCTTGTTAAGCCGCGCTCCGAAGCACGCAGACAAGGGCTGGTCACCGAGCTGGAGCCAGGTGAAAGCATGGATTTTGCCGTAGAGGTTTCGATTGTAAATCATTAGTAAAAAGTGGTAACTATAGTCTAAGTCGAAAGCATACTGAAAAGGATAAAGTATGCTTTTTTGCATGCCATTACAATTTTACGTAACAGCTATGCTGTTAATAAGGTTCCTGATTTCGCAGAAAATGCCGAAAGCAGGACTTTGTTACTGAATTATTATAAATTCGGTAAGTATTTTATAGGAAAATCGACAATAATCGAGTATAATGAATGACTAGAATTCGGGAAATTTAGTTGCTTTTCATAGTCTTTTGGTCACTAATTGATAGAGATGAGGTGGAGACCTGCATGCAGCATATTCATGGCTCACATGATATGTTACTAGTTGTTTGCTCCTATATTGTTGCTGTTATAGCCTCTTATACCGTTATTAATTTGATAAGCCTTATTAAAAGCCGAACGGGGCTAAGCCGTCTGCTATGGATTGGCTTCGGGTCAGCGGCTATGGGGATGGGCATATGGTCGATGCATTTCGTAGGCATGCTGGCATTTTCTCTTCCAGTTCCGGTTGCCTATGATGTTCTGATCGTAGTTTTATCTGTTATAGTTGCGATTATAGCTGCATTTATCGCTTTAGTGATAGTCAGCAAGCCGCACTTGTCGGCTTCCAGACTAGTTGCGGGAGGAATGGTGCTTGCAGCGGGCATCGTAGCTATGCACTATATAGGCATGGCTGCCATGGTTATTGATATTACATACAACCCATACTATGTAGCGCTGTCTATACTCATAGCAATCGTTGCTTCTATTACGGCCTTCTGGTTGTCCTTATATTTGCATCAAGACAAAGATACTTACGTTAATTTAAAAAAGCTGGGCAGTGGACTAATTATGGGACTGGCCATAATTGGCATGCATTATTCTGGCATGCTGGCTGCAACGTTTCATATGGGCGGTAAAATAGAAGCGTCCACAGGAGTTGTGCTGGACCAAAGCAGGCTGGCTTATTTTATTACAATCGTTACGATATTCACTTTGGGATTGTCACTAGTAGCCATATATATTTCAAGAAAAATGTATTATAAGGATTCAGAGATTGAACAGAAAAGTGCCGAAATACATGCGATGAATGAACAGCTGCGCGAGCTGAACGGCAACTTGGAGCGGCTTGTGCAAGAGCGCACTGCCCAGCTGGAGCAGGCTCACGACGAGGCTATACGTGCCAACCAAATCAAAAGCCAGTTTCTTGCTAATATGAGCCACGAGCTGAGGACGCCTCTAAATGCGATTATTGGCTACAGCGAGATGCTTATGGAGGAAGCGCAGGATTTGAATCAGCCGCTTTTTGTAGATGACCTGGGTAAAATCAAAAAGGCCGGGCATCATTTGCTGACATTAATTAATGATATTTTGGATATTTCAAAAATCGAAGCAGGAAAAATGGATATTCATATTGAGAGCTTTGAATTATCGCAGCTTATTTACGATGTGGCCGGCACGATGCAGCCGCTCGCTGATAAAAATAACAATGAGCTGCGTGTGTCTGCTGCACTTGGCGAATTGTCATCAGATATGACTAAGCTTAGGCAGGTTTTAATTAACTTATTAAGCAATGCCATTAAGTTTACAAATGGAGGCGTTATTAAATTAGATGTTGCAGCTCAAAGGCGCAACCAGAATGACGGATTTGTATTTCGAATCGAAGATTCAGGCATTGGCATGACTGAGGAACAAATGAGCCATTTATTCCAGCCCTTTGTTCAAGCAGATTCATCTACAACCCGGCAATATGGCGGAACGGGGCTCGGGCTTGCAATCAGCCGCAGCTTTATGAATATGCTGGGCGGAGATATTTCGGTTGAAAGCAAGCCAGGCGAAGGCAGCATATTCACTTGCTGGCTGCCGACTATTTGTACGAATCAAACCGAATTTCGAGCAATTGATGCTGACGGGACGCCATACACGGAATGGAAATCTAGTCAAAGTCCCAAAATTTTGCTTATTGATGATGAGCCTTTTAATTATGATTTATTAAAACGGTATGTCGAAAAGGAAAACTGGACGATTGCGTTTGCCAGCAATGGCCAAACAGGCTTGAAGCTGGCTAGAGAATTGAAGCCTCAGGTGATCTGTCTGGATATATTAATGCCGAGTATGGATGGCTGGCGCGTATTGGAATCTATTAAAAGCGATCCTGAGCTAAATCATATTCCCGTCATTATATGGTCCATGACAAATGATAAGCAGCTTGGATATGCGCTTGGCGCATCGGAATTTCTTGTAAAGCCTGTCAGCAGAGATGCGCTCGTTCATGTAATTGATAAGTATGTTACGAATCTGGCGGGCAAAGCTGTACTCGTAATCGAGGATGATGAACCAACGAGCGAGCTGATGGCCAGATTGCTGTTAAAGGAAGGTTATGAAGTTACCTGTGCGCGCAACGGCAAGCTTGCACTTGACTGTGTGGAGGAAGAAACGCCTGAACTGATACTGCTGGACTTGATGATGCCGGAAATGGATGGCTTTCAGTTTGTTGACGAGCTGCGCAAGCATGACAAGTGGAGGCATATTCCCGTTGTAGTCGTAACAGCTAAAACGATAACAGCAGCAGATTTGTTAATGCTGGGCGGTTCAGTGAGCGGGATTGTAGAAAAGGGCTCTGTAGATTATACTGCGCTGCTTGCAAGAATAAATGATTTAATAGGTTCTGCCGATAATAATAATAGAGACGATTAGGAGAAGGTGAAAGCTTGCCTACAATTTTATTAGTAGAAGACAATGAGATGAACAGGGACATGCTTTCTCGCAGGCTAATTCGTAAAGGCTATACAATCCTGACGGCAGATGATGGACAGCAAGGTGTGGATATGGCTCTCGCGCACGTACCCGACGTAATTTTGATGGATTTAAGCCTGCCAATTATGGATGGCTGGGAGGCAACAAGAACGTTAAAGAGCTGTGAGGCTACTAAACATATTCCTGTAATTGTACTAACTGCTCATGCTATGACAGGAGATAAAGAAAAAGCGTTTCAAGCCGGTTGTGATGACTTCGATACGAAGCCTGTTGAATTCAGCAGGCTGCTGGGAAAGATAGTTTCTGCATTAGCATGATAGGCTTATCACGTTTTGACAGTTAAATGGAGTGTGGGAACAAAATGGGCGAATTAAAAAAGTCGAAGCTGCTGATTATCGACGATCAAGAATATAATGTCTCTCTGCTTGAACGAATACTTAGACGAGCAGGCTTTGAGCATATTCATACAACGATGAAAGCAGAAGACATTAAACATTTGCTTCACACCTATCGACCGGATATCGTTCTGCTTGATTTGCATATGCCTGTTATGGATGGCAGGGAGGTGCTCCAATTTATACGTGAACAAGTTGGAGAGGAAAATTACCTGCCTGTACTTATGCTTACCGCAGATATTACGCCTGGTGTAAAGCAGGAAGTGTTGGAGGCTGGCGCTAATGATTTTCTAGTTAAGCCTTATGATCGGACAGAGGTCATTCTTCGGATTAATAATTTGTTGAAAACCCGCCAGCTGCATAAGCTGCTGCAGCAAAACAACAACAAGCTAGAAGAACGCGTCAATCAAAGAACAGAAGAGCTGCAATATGCGAAGTTCGAAATATTGGAGCTGCTTGCAAGAGCGGCGGAGTATCGGGATGATATGACCGGGCAGCACACGCAGCGGGTAGGCTGGCTATCCGGAAAAATTGCAGAGCAGCTAGGTATGCCGGAGCAGCAAATCGAGATGATCCGAGCAGCGGCGCCGCTTCATGACATTGGCAAAATAGGCATACCGGATGCCGTGCTGCTAAAGCCGGGCCGCTTCGAGCCAAGCGAATTTGAGCTTATGAAAACTCATACGACGATTGGCTATCGTATATTAGAAGGCACTTCATTTAGCATTTTGCAGCTGGCAGGCATTATTGCGATGTATCATCATGAGAAATGGGATGGATCTGGATACCCGATTGGCTTAAAGGGGGAAGAGATTCCTTTGCCTGCGCGAATAGTCGCATTAGCGGATTTTTATGATGCGCTTACGCATGAGCGTCCTTACAAGCGTGCATGGACGCCGGAAGAGACGATTCGCGAGGTTGAGAACCAGCGCGGCAAACATTTTGACCCTGTCGTAGCGGATGCGTTTATACGTTTATACAAGGATGGGATACTTACATCATTTACTTTGGACGGTGTTCATGTAGGGTAGAAATAGGAATAACGGAGAGCGACCAAATTTTGGTCGCTCTTTTTATTGAAACTATTATGAAATTAGGCTAGTGTAAAATTGCTCATCGTATAGCTTTTATACCCGCCGGTTAAATTTTTAACTATAAAACCATGTTGAGCAAGTATGCGTAATGCAGTATAGCCGCGCAAACCGACCTGGCAGTACACCCAGATTTCTTTATCGCGGTCCAGCTCATCCAGCCTGCTGCGAAGCTCGTCAACTGGAATAGAGATCGAGCCTGGAATATGCCCGTCATTATGTTCTTTCGGGGTACGCACATCAACCAGCATTGTATTGTCCAGATCTCTGTCTGCCAAATCCCGCGGAAGAAAAACAACTGCGCGCTCGTCAACAATATTTTGAGCAATGTATCCTGCCATATTAACCGGGTCTTTTGCGGAGGAGTACGGCGGAGCATAGCAAAGCTCAAGCTCTGTCAAATCTTCCACGGTGCCTTGCATGCGAATAACGGTTGCGATCACATCTATTCTTTTATCGACGCCATCCTTGCCAAAGGCTTGCGCACCTAGTATTTTGCCTTCATAGTCAAAAATAAGCTTCATCGCTATAGGCGATGCGCCAGGATAATAGGTAGCATGCGAAGCGGGATGAAGATGTACGACGTGATACGGTTGATTCAGCTGCTGCAGCATACGTTCGTTCATACCAGTGGCGGCTCCGGTCAGCTCGAAAATTTTAATGATAGATGAGCCTTGCGTTCCTTTATAAGCGCTCTTCAGACCTGCTATATTGTCCGCTGCGATTCGGCCTTGCTTATTGGCCGGTCCGGCAAGCGGTATAGCCGTTTGCTGGTTGCTTACAAAATGTGTTACCTCTACAGCATCGCCGACTGCGTATACGCCAGCAAGATTAGTTTCCATATATTCATTGACTAGAATATGCCCTTTGGCTCCCAAATTTACATTGGATTGCTGCAGAAATGCTGTGTCTGGTTTAACGCCAATGGCAAGTATGACCAGATCAGCCAGTAAGGTGCTGCCACTTTGCAGCTGCACGGTGATTTGCTCTGTTTGATGCTGTTCATTTTTTGTGAAGGATGCAACACCGTCGCCAAGCACCAGCTCGACGCCATGCTTTTTCAGCTCCTGCTCGGCATGGGCGATCATATCCGTGTCGTAAGGGGCTAAAATATGAGGCGCTGCTTCGATAACGGTAACCCCTATCCCGCGTTCACGCAAGTTTTCCGCCATTTCAATGCCGATAAAGCCGCCGCCGACAACGATGGCCTGCTTGATTGGCTTCTCATCTACAAGCTGCTTGATGCGATCCGTATCGGCAATGTTGCGCAGGCTCGTAATGCCAGGCAGCTCAATGCCAGGAATAGGAGGAACAAGCGGCTTGGCGCCTGGAGACAGCACCAAATAATCAAAGCTTTCCTCATAAGTGCCGCGATCCTTGCTGCGAATCGTGGCTGTTTTGTTATCGCCGTCAATGGCGATGACCTCGCTGAAAATTCGTACATCAATGTTGAAGCGCTTTTTCATGGCTTCCGGTGTTTGGATTAGCAGTTTGGAACGCTCTTGAATCGTTTCGCCAATATAATAAGGCAGTCCGCAGTTAGCAAATGAAATATGCTCATCGCGCTCAAGCATAATGATTTCGGCTTGCTCGTCCAGTCTGCGCAGTCTTGCAGCAGCGGATGCTCCGCCAGCTACTCCGCCAACGATTAATACTTTTTTGCTCATATAAAACCCTCCAGTTATAAAATTGATTCGTGCGAAAATAAAATAGGAATAAGCTGCTTTACTTTTTCATTATGAATGACATAAAAAACTTCTAGGCCGTTGCGCTTTGCAGTAACGATATTTGCTGAGCGCAGCTTTTGCAAATGGGTAGACAATGTGGACTGAGGAAGCCCCATGCAATTTTGCAAGTAGGTTACGTTGCAAGGTTCCTCATCCAATAGCCGTTTAATAATACAAAGCCGCGCAGGATGACTGATTGTGCGCAGCAGCTCAGCGGCTTCTTCAAGCATTTGCTGCTCTTTATCCATAATGTAGCTCCTGTCTATAAATCGTTATATCTAGATAATACGATATTGAAACGGCAAGTGCAATGACGAAAGTGTGAATAACCTGACGCTGGGGAGAGTTGACATCGAAGTTGCATTTCGCTATTCTTATACCTATACGGGTATATCTAATTTCCTATTGTCTGCTGCTGTCTAATTAGGATGCAAGAAGCTGTCCGCATGAACGGCCTGTAAGTTGATCATATTATTAAATATGAAGAACATATGGATGGACATCCATATATCGGGTATAGGAGGTGTGGGGGATGTGGAAGCATTTTATTCGCAAATCTGAAGCTAGTAAAGGGAAGGAAGCGATTAAGCATCCCCATGTCATAGGCAATGATCAGCTTTATAAGCAGTTAAGCACAGGTATGACGTGCAAGCTGATCGATGTACGAGAGCCGGCGGAATTTGCATTTGGCCATATCCCTGAAGCTATTTCTATACCGCTCGGACAGTTGGCAGAACGAATGAAGGAGCTTGATCCGCAGGACAGATATATTGTTATTTGCCAATCGGGTAATCGCAGCGATACGGCGTGCATGCTGCTTGCAGAGCAAGGATTTACCCATATTATTAATGCTTATGAAGGCATGAACAATTGGAGCTATCCTCAGGATCGCTCCGTTTAACAACAAGGGGAGGAATGAATGATGAAAAGCGATAAATTATTAGATGCTACAGGACTTGCGTGTCCTATGCCGATAGTAAGGACGAAAAAAATGATGGCTGAAATGGATGCCGGACAAATTCTCGAAGTTCATGCAACAGATAAAGGGTCACAAAGCGATATTGCTGCTTGGTCTAAAAGTACTGGCAATGAGTTATTGGAATCTGCGGAGGATAACGGTCTGTTTAAGTTTTGGATTAAAAAAGGTTAAAAAACAAGCAACTGACAATCCACTACTGGAGTTATGTTTGGGTATGGGTTGTGATCTTTCTAAGGGTTGCCACAAACGCTATTCCTGCAAAAATGGCAGCTTGAATTTTCTAACGGTTGCTATTGCGCTTAATTTCTTCAAAAGCACTGATTTTGCTCGATAAATAGTACAATAGCACTCGTGGCAACCGTTAAATGCTGAAATTAGCTAAAATAATCGAAATAGCAGCGATGGCAACCGTTAGAGCAATTTTGCCAGTTGATTATAGGTTACGTTACGAAATGCAAGTTTCTAAAATATAGAAAAAGCACAAGGTTTCACCTTATACTTGTTCCTATAATTCATCAGTAAATGTGCCTTTCCAGTGAACGGCTAAGCCGTTTATTCTTGAAATATTAGAAATTATAAGTTTTCTGCTTATACCTGTTCTAATATTTCTCCGGAATGAAACTTATGATCGCAATAAGGACGGCGACAGCCGTTTCACCTTGATACCGTAAATAGGTTGCTTCTTGTAAAACATCAGCTTTTGGCAAGAGCATTCAGAGTATGTTGAAATAGAGCCTTTATCTCAATAGCTTGAATATGCTTTAAAAGCTCTTCCAGGATGGCATCGTTTGAACGCAGGCACGTCTGGACAAGGTCTGTAAATTGCATGCTGTTCCAAGCATTATTAAGCTTGAAAGATTCCAATATGTGAGCGCTGGCTGAGTCCGCCAGCTTGCTGTGCCAATTTTGCTGCAGCCATTGTGCAACGATCGGTTTGATCTTCGTCATAACGGGATGATTGCCAGCTTGTCTAAACCAATAATTGGCATTCCAATAATCGCCATCCATCCGATGCATGATGCCATGCCAATAAGCGCCAGTTGGATCATGCTCGATTTGCTGTGCGTAGGAATGTGAAAGCGCCAAGCTGTCATTACGCAGATGAAGGGCGGCAATAAGAGTGATCATAGGCGTGCTGGTCGCTTCTTGCTTCAAAGATTCGATTTTTGTCTCTAGCTGTTCATCCCATGAATACAACGGAGACAGCGGCTGGAGCGTTGTTCTTTGTTCAAGCTGTTCCATAATGATAACGATAGCTGGATTCATTGCGATACTCCTCTCAACATCATGTTAATTAGAGCAAGTGTATCATAATTTCCCGCTAAATAGCGCTATTGAGCTGTATAGCCCCCATCCAGCACGACTGCTTGACCTGTTACACCTTTGGTGCGCTCGTTGGCCAAAAAAAGTGCATAATCCGCTATCTCATCCATATCCAACAAGCGCTTTTGCGGAACAAGCGGGTAGATGACCTCCTCCAGTACGCTTTTGAGCGGTACGTTACGTGTTTTAGCTAAATCCTCAAGCTGTCCGCGTACTAAAGACGTATCAACATATCCCGGACACAATGCATTTATGGTAATGCCATAGTCGGCTGTTTCCAGAGCAGCAGCTTTTGTTAAGCCGATGATACCGTGCTTAGCGCTGTTATAAGCGGATTTGCCAGCGAAGCCGACAAGCCCGTTGATCGATGACATATTTATAATTCTGCCAAAGCCTTGCCGTTTCATAATAGGGATCGCATGCTTGATAGCTATAAAAGGAGCAGTAAGCATCAGTTTAATCATAAGCTCAAACTTATCGGTGGGAAAATTTTCAAGCGGTGCAACATGCTGAATGCCTGCATTGTTGATTAGAACGTCCAGTCTCCCGAACCGGGCAACCGTTTGGTCAATTAAATTTATAATATCCTGTTCTATTGTCATATCAGCCTGAACAGAAGCAGCTTGATAGCCAAGCTCATCAAGCTGCTTTCTGGCGGTCTGCAAGGCAGAACCGTTTAGATCGGACAGCATGACTACCCCGCCTTCTCGAGCGAATCGCTCAGCAAGCTGAAGACCAATTCCTGAAGCAGCGCCTGTAACGATAATGACACGCTTATTGAACATTGCTATTTCCTCCTTCAGCAGTGAAGCCAGTCTGTCATCAAAGCAGATGCAAATTAAAATGCATTCATCCTAATATCCTTGGATAAAAGCAGCGGCGGTTCTGTTATCGCTTTAATATCTTCCACCGTGTAGCCCCTTGCAACCTCGACGAGCAGTAGACCCTTGTCGGTAATGTCGATAACGGCTCGATCCGTTATAATGCGATGCACCACTTGCTTGCCGGTGAGAGGGAGCTTGCAATCATGCAGTATTTTCGGTTCATTGGCTTTATTGACATGGTCCATAATAACAACGACACGTTTGGCACCGTGCACAAGGTCCATCGCGCCACCCATACCCTTTACCATCTTGCCAGGGATCATCCAGTTAGCCAAATCACCTTTGCTTGAAACTTCCATGCCGCCAAGAATAGCCAGATCTATATGGCCGCCTCGAATCATGGCGAAGGACTCTGAGCTGTTGAAATAAGAAGCGCCCAGAGCAGCTGTGACCGTTTCCTTGCCGGCATTAATCAGGTCAGCGTCAACTTTATCGGCTTCAGGATAAGGCCCTATGCCCAGCAAGCCATTTTCAGAATGTAAAATAATTTGTTTGTCAGCTGATATAAAGTTGGCTACTAGTGTCGGAATGCCAATGCCAAGATTGACATACATGCCGTTTTCTATTTCTTTTTCGGCTCGAAGGGCTATACGTTCTCTTATAGAGAGTTGTGTATTCATAAAGGGAGGCTCCTTTCCGCTAGGCTTTAATCGTTAACCGTTCGATGCGCTTCTCTTGCTTGCCGACAATAATCGCCTGTATATAAATGCCGGGCGTATGAATCAGCTCAGGATCAATTTGCCCTGTTTCTACTAGGCATTCTGTCTCGACAATTGTAGTCGTTGCAGCAGCAGCCATAATAGGGTTGAAGTTGCGGGCTGTTTTATTATATACAGCATTGCCCACATAGTCGCATTTGGCCGCTCTGATTAAGCTGTAATCCGCTTTAAGGGCATACTCAAGCACGTATTCCTTATTGCCGAACATTTTTGTTTCCCGACCATCTGCCATTGAAGTGCCGACCCCTGCTGGCGTGTAAAATGCAGGAATGCCAGCGCCGCCAGCCCGTATCCGCTCTGCCAGCGTGCCTTGAGGCACAAGCTCGGCTTCTATTTCTCCACTGAGCACCTGGCGCTCGAACTCTTTGTTCTCGCCGACATAGGAGGCTATTATTTTTTTTATCTGTTTATTTTGCAGCAGCAGGCCCAGTCCCCAATCATCGACTCCGCAGTTATTCGATATAATTGTTAAATTTTTTGTTCCTTTATTAGCCAAAGCTTTAATAAGCTGCTCAGGTATGCCGACGAGCCCAAAGCCGCCAACCATAATTGTTGCCCCGTCATGAATGTTTTTTACGGCATCCGGGAAGGAGGTTAGTATTTGCTTCATCCAAGGCCAGCACCTTTCTAATGAAATGAATTTTCTATAATCATCGCCACACCTTGACCGCCGCCTATGCACAGAGAGGCCAGCCCATACCGGGCTTTTCTGCGCCGTAATTCATACAGCAAGGTAACCAGCACTCGCGCTCCGCTGGCGCCAATAGGATGGCCCAATGCAATGGCCCCGCCGTTCACATTAAACCGGGACGGATCGATGTCAAAATGCATGGTATAAGCTAGTGCTTGCGCTGCGAAGGCTTCATTTACTTCAAATAAATCTATGTCCGTCAGCTGCAGCCCTGCCCGCTTTAGGACACACTCGGTTGCAGGTATTGGACCTAGACCCATATAAGCTGGGTCAACTCCTGCTGCAGCATGCGCTCGAATGCTGGCAAGCGGCTTCAAGTCTAATGAGCGTGCCTTAGCCTCCGACATAAGAAGCAGCACAGCAGCCCCGTCATTGATGCCTGATGAGTTGCCAGCAGTGACGATTCCAGCAGGCTTAAAGGCAGGCCGAAGCTTTCCTAGCGCGTCTAGATTTGTATCTGGGCGCGGGTATTCATCTTCGGCAACCGTTATTGCGCTGCCTTTTTTTTGCGGCAGGCTAATACTGACAATTTCATCCTTGAAATTACCGGCAAGCATAGCTTCTTTCGTTTTAAGCTGGCTATTGTAAGCGAATTGATCTAGCTGCTCACGCGAGAAGTTGAATTGCTCGCACAGATTTTCTGCTGTAATCCCCATCGCATAATCATTTGCCGCACAGCGGAGGCCATCGTGCATCATGCTGTCGATCACGGTTTGGTTGCCCATTCGATAACCAGCGCGTGCTGCAGGCAGCAAATAAGGGGCGAGGCTCATATTTTCCATGCCGCCTGCTGCTATAATGTCGCTATTTCCGCATGAAATAGCATTAGCGGCTATACTGACTGCGCTGAGACCTGAACCGCAAACATGGTTGATCGTAAGTGCGCGGCTGGCTGCAGGTATACCTGCAGCCAGCGCCGCTTGCCTGGCAGGATTTTGCCCTAGTCCAGCCTGCAGCACATTGCCCATTATGACATCGTCTATCGCAGTTAATTCAATGCCCGAACGGTCGATCGCTGCTTGAATAGCTGCTTTCCCAAGCTCTATAGCAGATATATCTTTAAATATCCCGCCAAAGCTGCCAATAGCCGTTCTTGCTGCGCTTACAATAACGACAGAATCAGATGCCATTGTCGTTCTCCTCCTTATGCTTCATATAGGCGAGCAGCTGCTGCAGCTCTTTCATCATCTGTCCGTTTGCATGCTCCTGCTGGCTGTATGTATAATAGCCGCCGCCTGACTTGACGCCAAGCTCGCCGCGTGCGATATGGTTTATCATGCTTGCAGGGGGCTCTGTACCGTTGTTAAGCGCTGGAAAGAGATGGCCGGTCACCTTCGACCAAATATCCAATCCTCCCAGATCTGCGATTTGAAAAGGGCCTCTAAGCGCCCAGCGCAATCCAAGCCCATTGCTAACGACAGAATCAATCTCCTCCGCACCGGCGATGCCGTTTTCGAGCAGAAAATTAGCTTCGCGCAGCAGCGCTGCCTGCAGACGGTTGGCTATAAAGCCTGGAATATCCTTGCTTAGCACAACAGGAGCCTTGCCCATCTGGCGGAGCAGCTCTGCAAGCACCTCCAAAATCCCAGGACGAGTGTTAGCCAAGCCTACAAGCTCAACCAATGGAATAAGATGCGCAGGATTAAAAAAGTGAGCGATTACGATACGATCCGCATAGGGCAATCCATCAGCCAATTGCTGCAGTGAAAAGGTAGAGGTGTTGGAGGCGACGATCGCTTCTTGCTTCAGCAGGGTAGTTAATTGCCTGTAGAGCGGCTGTTTGATTTCCATAGTCTCGGGCGCGCATTCTATGACAAGGTCGGCATTTGAAACCGCTTCCTCAAGTTCGGATACTAAATGAATCGAAAGCGCTTCTTGCGAAATCCTTTCCCTTGCAGCCTGAAGGCTGAACGGCTCATACAGCGCAACACTATAATGATGCTCGGCAAATAATTTGGCTATTGAAAATCCCATCGTTCCGGCTCCAAGAACAGCAATATGTGTAATCATTTTTGGTCTCCTTATGAGATGTAATTGAAGAGAGCTAAAGCTTTTTCTTTTTATTTTACATGAGATGGTAATATAGGGATAATACATATATAGAATACGATTTATTACTAATATCTATAAATGATAAACGCTTGAAGTGAGGTGCGGAAATGGATATTCGGCAATTACAATATTTTCTGGAGGTAGCCAAGCATAAGAGCTTTTCCAATGCGAGTAAATCTATTCATATATCACAGCCAACTCTAAGCAAAATGATTAAAGGTCTCGAGGAAGAGCTCGGCGTTGTGCTGTTCAATCGATCAACACGCGCAGTTGAGCTGACCGAGGCAGGGCAGGTTGTTCAGCTTCATGCCCAGGCTGTCTCGCAGGCTATGGAAAATTTACAGTCCGCTGTCGCAGATCTATCGGAGCTAAGAGCAGGGAGCTTCAGTTTGGGGCTGCCACCTGTGATTGGAGCAAGCTTCTTTCCTAAAGTCATTATGGAATTTAGGCGCTTGTATCCGCAAATTACAATTAAGCTGACAGAGGAGGGAGGCAAGCAGATTGAGCAAAGACTATTGGCAGGCGAGCTGGATTTGGGCGTTGTCGTGCTGCCGGTGGATGGGCAATTATTCGAAACTGTGCCGATCGTCAATAGGCATTTGAAGCTTGTCGTACCCTTGGATCATCAGCTGGCGCATAAGAGAAAGGCTGTGCTTGCTGATTTGAAGGATGAGCCCTTTATATTATTCCGACAGGAATTCAGCCTGCATGAGCGAGTCAAAGAGGCGTGTATCGCGCAGGGCTTTACGCCGAATATTGCTTTTGAAAGCAGTCAGTGGGATTTCATCTATGAGCTTGTATGCGCGGGGCAGGGCGTATCTTTTCTCCCGGAAACGATTTGTGCGAGGATGGATAAGCGCAAGGTGGCCGTTATTCATGATGTTGAGCCGCCGATTAATTGGAATCTCGGTGTAATATGGAAGAAGGACAGTTACCTGTCCCATGCTGCCAAAGAGTGGATTCAATATGCGAAGAAAGTATTTTAAAATATAGCAAAGTATAAGCTTTTCACCTTATATTTGTTCCTATATTTCATCGGTAAACGCGTCTTTCCAAAGGACGGCGAAACCGTTTATCCTTGCGATGAATAGAACTAATCGTCTTCTATTATATAACCGGCATTAGGCGTGTAAGGGATAAAGCCAGCCATGCTTCGCAAGCGATATTGCATTGCCTGGTTGCTGCCGACGAGCAGGCTGTTGCGTATATCTCTTTCGCTCTCGGATGGCAGAGTGAAAGCATAGACATAAGGAAATACTTGCTGCAGGGTGCTATAAATTGCGCTTGTCTGTATATCCTGCTTGCCTCTGCCAATTGCGTTGCAAAGAATGGCTCCATTTGGCTTTAAGTGTGATCGAACGATTGAAAAAAAGGTCCGCGTGCATAGATGCTTGGGAATGCCATCGCTTGTAAAGGCGTCAATAATCATATATTGATATACGTTCGTATCCTTCTCCAGCACATCCCGTCCGTCACCAATTCGTACAGCAGCCCCGTTATAGTCAAAATATTGCTTGCTTATTTGCGCAATTTGCTCGTTAATTTCCACACTGACACAATGCTTGTCTGAAAAATAACCAGCGAGCGTGCCAATGCCGTGACCGATTATAAAAATATCATCCAGCAAGCCCGAGGCGTTGTATTCCATCAGGTGAATGAGGGCACGCGGATATTCAAATACTATACGTTCTGGATGATGACAATCTATAGCTCCTTGAACGGCTTCATCTGCAAATTGCAGCACGCGAAAGCGTCCTTTTTCACCAAATAAAGTATCGGTTTCATAAACTTGTATTTTGTCCGAATCCTCGCCATATGTAGTTAGTACATTCATTCTTATTACATGGCTCCTAAAATAATGCCCGACAGCAAATAAGCAGTAAAGCAAGCAGATAAGTGCCGCCGTGTGCAGTTAATGCCGTAAGCACGTAAGTTATTGGACCGCCGCTCGACATCTCTTCTTTATTCAGACCGATTTGCTTCACCCAAGCGTTGCCGAACAAAACAGGCGAGTACCACAAGAAGCCGAGAACCATCGTTACGGCAGTTGCAATCAGAACAGCGAGATAATTAATTTCGCCAAATTGAAGCATGATTAAATCCTCCTAAATAAAGATAAAATTGAACACCTGCAAGCAGTGTAAAGGATATTTGTATAGCTGTATAGTGTTTTTATAAAGTATGATAAAGTAAGCTTAATATAAATAATAATATTGGTAACTAAGTACATAAATATTTGTAAGGCGATTGCAAAAGGCAGCGGGAGGGACAAGCTGTTGGCAGACAAAACATTTTCGATTTTAAGCGGTATTGGAACGTATAATGAAGACTGGGAAGACCCCGGCTTTCATCAAAATGCTTCACTCGAAATCGAGATCGTGCTCGAAGGCAGAGGTATATTTGAATGGGTCGACCGCAGAGTATCCATCGAAGCAGGGCATGTGATCATTATTCCCCCAGGTATTCCGCACCGCTTTGAAGCAACTGCTAAAATAAGGTTTGGCGTTATTCATTTGCAGCATATGACGCCTGCTTTAACGAGCGTAGCGGACAGGCTGGCACAGGATTATAAGTATCCGCGCATATATGCCTTGTCCCGTTTTGATCAGACTCGTTTTGAGAAGCTATACAGGGAGTGGATTCATGTTCTTTCTTCGCCGCTGAAGGAGAAGGAGCGAACGCATGAGGTGTGGGCCGAGCTGCTGCTGCTATATTTATTTGAGCATTCACAGTCTGACCTGCAGGCAATGACCATTACTAAGGCGGCTGATTACCTGCGCGAAAATTTACATGAGCAAATTAAAGTTGCCGATTTGGCCAAGCTGACTGGCATGACTGTAGTAGGATTTCGCCGAACGTTCGAGAAATTTTATAAGCTGAGCCCCAAGCAGTATCAGCAGCAATGCCGTATGCAGGAAGCGAAGTGGCTGCTCAGCGCATCGGATAAAGATATGAACGAGATTGCGGAGCAAATCGGCTTCAGCAGGCTGCACTCTTTTTCGCAGTGGTTTAAGAGCGCCGAAGGCATCTCGCCTTCACAGTGGAGAAAGCAGCGCTGGCGGATGCATGAATAGATCAGATAGCGTACTTAATCTTCGTTACAATTTCAAAACGGCTATTTTTGATCA
>NZ_JBOZWO010000005.1:0-205115 GCF_050864975.1 Paenibacillus sp. GXUN7292
CTTCTGAGAACTGTTAGTGCTTAACGGTTGTGAGGAGGTCGCAATTCATTGTGCAATCCCAAACTTGATCGTAGTAGCATCCTTTCGATTGCTTATTGCCCTATTAACAATTAATCGACACCCTCCTGGCGATCGTTAGCCTAATCCGCAATGAATCGCCAGCTTCCCTAGCTGGTCAGTCGTTCCGTTATTATGCCTTATATCGCAGTTTTGAGGCAGCAAAGTGACAGATGTTCCGTTATTGATACATAAATCGCAGAAAAAGCCCCATTTTATGCCGAATAGCGGAATGTGTGACCGCGTAAATAATAAAATGGTGGTTTTAAGGCAAATAGCGGAATGTGTGACCATATTGATTCATATTGATACCCTAAGGTAAGGCAACTGCATACTCCATAGCGCTTAGACGCTCCAATTTATAGCTTTATGAAACTAATGCGGCAAATAGACGTTTTATAGAGTAAGACAATTTTTCCAAATGAAAAATATATTGGAGGGAAGGGCTTATGGAACAAGTGGAATGCCCGTGGTGCGGTGAAGAAGTTGTCATTGTCAACGATATTTGCCCGAGTTGCAGACATGAAGTTCTGCTGGACAGAGACGGCCAGGTTTACTTTGTCAATGAAGATGAGCTGGAGCAAGACAGTTATGCGGAAAATCTTAGCCTGGAGAACATTCGCGAGCTGCTCCTGCTAAAATTTAAATGCAGCAAATGCGAGCATGAGGAAGCTGAAATTAGAGAGCTGGCGATGACGGGGACGGGGCTAAGCAAGCTTCTTAATGTGCAATATAATCATTATTTGTTTATTTCATGCTGCAATTGCGGTTATGTGGAAATTTATGATCCAAATGTATTAACAGGTAAAAATATAGGTACAGCAGGCACGCTGATCGATATTTTCTTCGGATAATCGTCATAAATCAAATAAAGGGAAAGGTTCTTGACAAAAGACCTTTCCCTTTTATTTTGGAGCCGCTTGTTTACCACTTCAAGTTTTTTCCCGAACATCAGCCCATTGCTTAGCAGTCTGCCAGGCGTTGTAATATATTTTCCGTTAGCGTACATGCCGGAGGATGCTCCGCCATCAAGGTTCATGCCGTCAACTGCGCCTAATGCGAGCATCACCTCGCCCCATTGCTTCATGGTGGCGCCGGCAATCGTTGCAATTACAACGGTGCTGTCTTTTTTAACAAAAATCCCGCTTCTGCTCGCTGCGGTTGTTAGTATTTTAGCTTCTGTAAATCCTTCCGCCTGCGCGTTCAAGGCAAGCTTGCCATCCTTTACTAATCTCAGTCAAGTGTTTAACGAACAAATTACTGAGCTGCTTTTTCTAAATAATGCTTCAAAAATTGCTTGGCCTTCTCAGGGTTTTTGGCATTTATGCGAATACCGACGTAAAAGTTTTGCCCTAGTACAGGGACATCATTGACGAATTCCGTTTGTCCAAGATCTACAGCGTAAATTCTTTCAGTCGGATCTTCTTGAATTGCAAATTTTTTGCTGTTTTGCTCTGTGAGAAGCGGGGCGAGCATCGGCTCTTCTCCAAGATCAAGAAAAGCTCCCTGCTGTCCAATCCAATGCAGCATCGCCTCATCCATCACATAAAGATCATCTATTTCAGTTGCCAAAATGACAGTAGCCTTTTGCAAATAAGCCATCTGGTTCATATCATCTTTAGGCACAAAAATAATGTTGGAATCAAAGCGCGACCAGTCCGGAAAAGCTTCAAGCAGCGCATCGTTGATGCGATCGAATTTATCATCATTTTCCTTCATGCCGAAGGTGCCCATAAACATAACGCTTACATCGACGGGCGGCAAGCTGGCCAGCCGTTTCTTTTCCTCCTGATGGTCAATAAAGCTTATAATGCCGTAAATGAGAAGAGCGACGGCGGCGATGGCGCCGATAGTATGATATTTGTAATAGCGCCAGAAGTGGTCGACTTTTTGCGCTTGTCCGGAAAGCTTCTTGTATTTGCCGTATTCCTGTTCATTGAAGGCTTCTGTAAACTT
The DNA here is from genome assembly GCF_050864975.1 of Paenibacillus sp. GXUN7292. NCBI lineage: Bacteria > Bacillati > Bacillota > Bacilli > Caryophanales > Paenibacillaceae > Paenibacillus > Paenibacillus sp. GXUN7292. The sequence goes on from NZ_JBOZWO010000005.1 coordinate 2,014, forward strand.
CTGGTCCTCATAAGCTAATATTTGTTTGTAGGCTGCAGTAACTTGTTCAAAGTCAAGCCCATTCTCCTGCGATGATGCCTCGTCAGGGGCTTCCAGCTTTTGGCGGGAGCGTTCTCGGCGCAGCAGCAGGGAATAGCGTTTTTCCACTTCTTCCTTGTCGGCAAATTCAGGCAATCCCAGTATTTCGTATTGTTTTTTTAAATCCTCCACCATGTCACCTCAATATTAGTATGAAAAAGCTGAATGTTTCGATGAAAAGTTTGTTAATAGATATATCATTTCAACCTGTAAAGCTCTCTATCTTCTAGTATACGGAAATTCGAGAGTAACGCAAATATAATGCCTGTTTTGGACGAGTGGACGTTTAAGAAGGGGTATGCTATAGTAGCGAAGGACAACTAAAGAAGAAATCCGATGCTTGCGCCAGCTGCGGCAGGCTCGGGAGAGGTTCGCGAACTCCCTCTATAAAAAACTAAAACTAAGCGATGGCCATAATTGGCATCGTCGTTTTGTGTTCGGCGTGTTTCAGTCTCAAGGGAGGCTGAAGCACGCCGTTCCTGTTTTTTAATATTTTAAAAGCGGGCAATGATTAAGCAGCTGCTTTTAAAATGCATGAAGAAGCGCCGGCGCAGGCCGTGAGAAACAGAGCATTCTTACGCCAGCCAGCTAAGCCACAGGTGTTTCTTCATGTCGGAAGTCAAGCGTAACTCTGCTTCTCCATAACAGAGAGGATGGTTATTACGTATGAACAAAGAAAAAGCAATAGTAGTATTTAGCGGCGGGCAGGACAGCACAACGTGCTTATTCTGGGCTCTAAAGCAGTTCGATGAGGTGGAGGCAGTTACGTTCAATTACGGGCAGCGCCATGCTCTGGAGCTCCAATGCGCCGCTGACATCGCCAAAGAGCTGGGCGTCAAGCACCATGTGCTTGATATGTCCTTGCTGAATCAATTGGCGCCAAATGCGCTTACCCGCACAGAAATCGCGATTGATGAAAAGGAAGGAGAGCTTCCGACTACATTTGTAGATGGCCGCAATCTTTTATTTTTTAGCTTCGCTGCTGTGCTGGCCAAGCAGACAGGAACCCGGCATATTGTCACCGGCGTTAGTGAAACAGATTTCAGCGGTTATCCGGATTGCCGCGATATATTTATAAAGTCGCTCAATGTGACGCTTAATTTGGCGATGGATTATTCCTTCGTGCTGGATACGCCGCTCATGTGGTTGAACAAAGCGGAGGTTTGGCAGCTAGCGGATGAGCTAGGCGCTTTTGAATTTGTAAGAAGCCGCACGCTTACATGCTATAACGGCGTAATCGCAGACGGCTGCGGGCAGTGCCCGGCATGCCAGCTGCGCAGCAATGGCTTGCGAAGCTATTTAGCCGTACGCAGCGCTGTGCCCGTCTCTGCAGGCAAGCGGGAGCCGTTCGAGCATAGGGAGGCGAGAAATTGATGCTGCAGCAAATCTATCCAGCGGCAGTACATCCCTATGAGTATGAGCTGAACAAAGATTTACAGTTTGCCGCAGCGCATTACGTCCCTTCGGAGGGGGCAGGAAAATGCCGGTATGTTCATGGACACACCTATTACGCCAATATCACAATAGCAGGAGATACGCTTGATGAATCAGGATTTCTCGTCAATTTTGCTCTCATTAAGCAGCTTATTCACGGAAGATTTGATCACACGCTGCTAAATGATGATACGAAGCTGTTCAGCAATAGCAATCCCGCACAGTTTCCAACAACCGAAGTAGTAGCGCGTATTATATATGAGCTTGTACAGGAGCATTTGAATGAGCGGCCAAACAAGCCGCAGTGTGTGCAGGTGTTTTTAAGAGAGACACCGACCAGCTATTGCATTTACCGCCCCAAGCGCAAGGAGGCTTCGACATGACTATTGCTGGCACTCGAGCCGCCAGCAGTGCGGCAAGAAAGATACCTGTAATGGAAATTTTCGGACCTACGGTTCAGGGGGAAGGCATGGTCGTTGGACGGAAGACGATGTTTGTCAGAACAGCCGGCTGCGACTATCAATGCTCGTGGTGCGATTCGGCGTTTACCTGGGACGGCAGCGGCAAGGGAGATATTCAGCTTATGACGGCTGAAGAAATTATCGGGCAGCTGGCCGTTACAGGCGGAAGCAGCTTTAACCATGTGACGCTGTCCGGAGGAAATCCTGCGCTGCTGCCGCAGCTGGGCGAGCTTATAGACGGGCTGCACGAGCGCGGTATTGCAGTGGCGCTGGAAACCCAAGGCAGCCGCTGGCAGCGCTGGTTTGAAGCGATAGACGAGCTTACGCTGTCGCCCAAGCCGCCCAGCTCGGGGATGGAGACAAACTGGGGCGTGCTGGACGATATTATTAGCAAACTGCAAGCTGGTCGGCGCAGCTTCTGCATAAAAGTAGTTGTATTTGATGAGCAGGACTTAATATTCGCCAAGCAGGTGCACAGCAAGTATGAGCATGTTCCGTTTTATCTTCAAGCTGGCAATGAGGAGCTGGCTGAGACTAACGAAGCTGTACTGCTGCCTTATTTGCTAGGCCGTTATGAATGGCTGATTGAACAAGTAATGCCGGATGAGGCGCTGCGCGATGTATACGTGCTGCCGCAGCTGCATACATGGATTTGGGGCAATAAAAAGGGCGTGTAGACGTCCAGTCGAATGAAAAAAATGAAAAGGCGGATGAACGACTATGGAAGGCAGAACTAAAGAAGAGCTGAGCGGTATTTCTTTGCTTGGCAGTCAAGGAACGACGTATACATTTGCGTATTCTCCGGAAATATTGGAATCATTTCCAAACAAGCATCCAAATCGGGATTATTTCGTAAAATTCAATTGTCCGGAATTTACAAGCCTATGTCCAATGACAGGCCAGCCTGATTTTGCGACAATATATATTTCCTATATTCCGGATCAGCTGATGGTGGAAAGCAAGGCGCTGAAGCTGTATTTGTTCAGCTTCCGCAATCATGGTGATTTTCACGAGGATTGCATGAACATTATTATGAACGATCTGATTAAACTGATGGAGCCGCGCTATATTGAAGTGTGGGGTAAATTTACGCCTCGTGGCGGCATTTCAATCGATCCTTACTGCAATTGGGGGCAGCCGGGGACAAAGTATGAGCAAATGGCGGAGCATCGTCTGATGAATCACGATATGTACCCGGAGAAAATTGATAATAGATAATTTGCAATAGATAATAGAGCGCAGAAAAAGCTTCGCTTAGGTTAATTATTGGGCAATAGAGCTGACACTACGACAAGTAGAAAAGGCTCTATTGTTTTTTAACGAAGCTGACGAGGGTGTCGATTGTGGGCAACGATTGGCATGCAAAAAGAAAGGGGAACGAAGAGCAAGATTGGGAATGGAGAAGCGGGAGCGTCCTTCTTTGTAGGCCAATTTTATCCTTGACAGGGGTTATTTCATCAAAAAATTGGACTACAACAGCGGTCGGAATCCCAAACTAACGAATTTCAGCAGCTTTATGTGTGAAGTATGGTGTAGTTCTATCAAAACGGATGCAGTAAATCAGGCTCTTGAGGAGTTGGCGGCTTCCCTGGCGGCTTCCTGGCGGTCAGACGTTCCGTTATTGCGGCCCAAATTGCAGTTTGGCGGGGGTAAAGTGACAGACGTTCCGCTATTGGTCAATAAATCGAAGAAAAAGTCCCATTGGGAAACGAATAGCGGAATGTGTGTCCGCGAAATTAAAAAAATGGCGGTTTTTAGGCAAATAGCGGAACGTGTGACCGAGAAAATTTAAAAAAATGGCGGTTTTAAGATAAATAACGAAACGAGTGACCATGTCGGATTATGGTAATAAGAAAGAGTGACAGAGGGCAAGCAGATTGGACTGGAGAAGCGGTATCGCCGCCCAAGCTTGAATCGCAATGCGATCCCTTATCGTTACTAGAGGAAATAAACGGTAGATCTTTGACTTTAATAGTGTTGACAACTCTATTAATCTATTGCTATAATTCTATCTACATAATTCCGATAGGAAAAATATGAATTGTACATACTTACTAGGAGGTCATTACATGACAAGACTGCAGTCCAACTACTTCAAATGGCTGGCGGCGCTGCTGCTGGCGTTCGCTTTGCTGACAGCGCAATCGACAGTTTATGGCGCATCCGCTACAGCTGAGCGTCCAATAGATGCTGAGGAGTACGGCGTATTTTTAAAGGACAAATACAATATTAGCCTAAACAGCTCAATTACGAAAGGCGATTTTATTAAAGCAGTTGCCAGTATACTAGATTATAAAGCAGAAGGAAAGGACCAGCCGTTCACGGATTTGAAGGCGGGAGACGCATTATTTCCAGCTGCTGCAGCCTTGTATGAAAAAGGCATTTTGAAAGGGCCAGCTATCCAAGGAGAGCGTGTGCTGACGAATTCGGTAGCTATTTCAATTGCGGTACGCGCAGCTGAGCTCCAGGAGCTTGCTCTTACTTATCCGGCAGACAAGGTGAATCATTCCTTGAAGGCGCTGAATATTACTAGCAGCGGACTTGGCACTCAGGTAGCGCAGGAATTGGCTGTCGCTGTAGATTCCGGACTTCTGCCGGAAGCAAGCTACGCAGGCTTCAAGCCTGGCGCGGCAGCTGACGTGAAGCTTGCTAACGTTTTGCTTGGCAAAGTACTGGAAGCAAAAGGCCTTTATAAAAACTATATCGGCTATGTGAGCGATGCGGATATTTTTGCAAAATTGAATACGGCATATGCTACTTCTGACATTATTAATGCGCCTGATTTGCAAAAGCTTGTTAACGAAGCGCTAGAGCAGGAGCTGGTAACCGGTTATAATTTGAAAGATTCGCGCTTTCATTCCAACTTCGTTGAATCGTTGACGATCCGATACGGCCATTCCGATTTCAAGCATGCGCTTCAGCTAATTGGCCTATTGCGCAGTGAAGGCTTGGATGCGAAGGTGCAGTTTGAGCCGAAAACATCAGCTTATATTCATTTGGCTGAGTGGGGCGATCCAGGTCCGAATGTTGTCCAAATTGAAAATGGCAATTTTATTGCTTATTCCAAAGAATATGATCTTGCATTTGAATTTTTCAGCACTAAGGATAAAGCAGCATTCCAAAACGTTATTTTAACGTATGCTAAGAAAAACGAAGCTGATCAATCGGGTCTTATTGCTGGCTCATGGTGGCAGCCGCTCTACTTCTCAGCAACTGAGCTGGCTGATTACAAAGTGATTACTAACAATTTGATTACAGATCCGGACAGCGTTTATGAAGTTCATCCATTCTCATTAAATGAAGATTCTGCGAAGGTGGTAGCGGGCTTCAAGGCTATTGATCCTAATGTTATTATTACGCCGTATCAATTCTGGGTAGATGCGCCATTCTTCAACTACTTGCACGGAGAGTCGCTATAATATTACGCCATGTAGAATTGCGCCATGAAGAGCTCTGTTCGCCGCTTATGCGGTGGACGGAGCTTTTTTGCTCCCTTACTATCTGGCAGTTGAAAAAGTATGCAATGTAGAATGGACAAGTGCTACATCCACGCTCGTGAAAGCTAAGTACATTTTGTGCATCTAGATTTTCATTTTTTGCCGAATAAACGATTCTAGATGTATTTCATGTATCTAGTTTTATTGAATCACCCTATATCCTGCGAATTCCGCTAAACTAAAGAAGTTTTTCCCCTTAGAATCACTAAAAGGCCAAATTTCTTCAAACTAAGTACAGGATATCAGGCTGTTGAAAAACTGTTTAGGAATGTAACGAATGCCAGAAACGCTATTATACTAAAAACGTTGTTGAAAAAAATCTAACGGAGATATCCTGCCTTATTGAGGTCAAAGGTGCCTAAAAACGTGGATTGTTCACACATAGAGCTACTTATCTTCGTTACAATTTAAAATGAGCTGTTTTCGTTGAAATAGCGCTTGTCAGCTTCATTAGAATTGTTTCTCAACTCGCAGGATAATCCATAAAAGGTCGAACTAGGCCGATCTGATCAACTTTATTAAGGGTTATCTGCTGAAATTACGCTGAGCTTGACAGCAGCTTGCTTATGCAAAATACTAGGCTCAGTGACAATATGAAAACGAGGGTTGCAGCGATATGAAAAATTTGCTTGTTACGGGCTATCGCGCTCATGAATTGAATATTTTCAGCCAGAAGCATAAAGGGGTCGCTTTTATTAAGCAGGCTGTCAAAAACAGGCTCGTTCCATTGCTTGAGGATGGGCTCGAGTGGGTGATTACACCCGGCCAATACGGAACGGATTTATGGGCGTGCGAGGCGGCGCTTGAGCTTAAAAGCAGCTTTCCGGAGCTGAAAGTATCGATAATAGCGGCATATAGCGACTATACGAAGGATTGGAAGGAGGAGAAGAAGGAATACGCCGATCAGATGATCAGGCAGGTTGATTATTATACAGCTTTGAGCAAGGAGCCGTACAGCGGTCCGTGGCAATTTGCCGCCCGCGACCAATTACTGCTAAGAAAAACTGACGGCTTGCTGCTGTTTTATGATGAGGAGCTGGGCGAGGCAAGCCCGAAATATTTAAAGGAAAAGGCGCTTAAAAAACAAAACGAAGAGGACTACCTTATTATTTCGATAAGTGCTGAGGAGATCCAAAGCATCGCCGATGAACAAAGCTTTCAGCTTCCAGATTAGCCTACTTGCATAAATGCTCGAGATCCGCATATAATAAGAACAGATGTTCTTATTTTTGCGTGTGAATAGCTTGCTTGCAAGCAGCTGTTCGCGCTTGGAGGGTCGGCAATGGCTGTAATAAATGAGAAAATTGTAACAAGGATAGGTGCGGCTAATTTGGCAGGTACAGCAGGCGGCAGCGGGCAACGCGAGAGCGGCAATAGCGACAATAGCGACAATAGCGGTAAGGCCGATACGCATCAAGGCGTTAAGCAAAGCAAGGACGGCAGTGAGCCCGCACAATTACAGAAGGGCGCAGGCTCGCCGCCTATTCAGACGGAGGCGGAGCTGCAGCTGGTAAAGCGGCATATTTTGCTTGGTATTATGATGCAAATTCTTAATCATGATATTCGCGTAATTGATTCAGCCGGCATGAAGCTGCCCCGTCTGTATGAATCGATGCTTCGCGCGGTTCAGGATCGCGTCCTGCTTGATCTTGCCCATACACGCCGATTGTTCCGAGAGCATGGCATCAAGGTATACGAGGAGAAGCGGCAGACCGACGGACTGCACGCCAAGTATGTATGCCGCGGTTACCACCATCATTTTTTTATGCTGTGGGGTTTTGTGAAAGCAGAATCTGAGCGGATGCTGAAGCAATATATTATTCTATCAACTTAATAAAGTTCATTGATTTGTCAAAAAGCTAAAAAACTTTCCTTCTTTGAATAGATTAAGGTTGAGAAAATCTGCTATTGTTAGGTATTATAAGAGGTAGACATTATGAACGCAAAGGGGAGCACGAAGCAATGCATAAGTGGATCATGTTTACTTTCTTTACTGCGGCAGCCTTGTTAGGTGTATATCTACTAGGTTTTGGTATGCCAGAGAAGCCGGTTGATGAATCAGCATCGTTACCGGAAGGAACAGTACTAATGAAGCTTGTAGCAAAAACAGACTTTACATTCGGTGAAGAAGTGTATACTGCAAAAGTGGGAGAAAAAGTTATTTTCAAGCTTGAAGACAAAATGAAGGTTCATGGTGTTGGAATCGATGAGTTGAATGTTGATCTTAATAAGGATAACCCTCAAGCCGAGATCGAGCTAACTGAACCAGGTGAATATGTAATCTACTGTAATATTCCATGCGGTCAAGGACACGTGACGATGAAATCCAAGCTTGTAGTAGAGGCTGCATAATAGAATGTAATGTATGGAAAGGAGCCGATCAGGCTCCTTTTTCCAAATTTCCTGCTGTTTTTACGCTATTGGCTGGCGCTATCCCGGCCTTCATATTGCTTACGCTGCCTGGCAATCATCCAGTCGGCTGCAAATCCAAGCAAAGCCCAGGTAATAATTGTAAGCACGTACATGAGCAGTACGCTGACTTCATGGACATCGACAAAAAAGTCGACAAACCAGGCGGGAATGCTAAGCATAAAGAAAAACATATTATGCGGATCATAGCCTGTATAATTAAATGCACAAATTGCAACTCCGATAAGGGTGGCAATTGCTGTTAATCTATAGCGCATAGTCTTATAGCTCCTTTACGAAAAGTTTGCCGTAATGCTGCTGCATAGGTTATTATGTGACAAAAGGCTAAAAGTCATGCTTAACTGCCGAAGTCTGTTTTCGGCTGAACTCAGTTTTATATTTGGGAGGATATTTTGATGCTAACTCATATTGTATTTTTTAAATTAAAGGATAACAGCCCTGAAAGTGTTGAGCGAACTGCGCAAGTGCTGCGCGATATGGAAGGTAAAATTGATCAACTGAAATATATTGAAGTGGGAATTGATGTGCTTCATTCTGATCGTTCTTATGATATTGCTCTTATTACAAAGTTTGATTCTATGGAGGCGCTTGACGCTTATCAGGTTCATCCGGTTCATCAAGCTGTAATCGAACATATGAAGCAAGTGCGTGAAGCATCAGCCAGCGTTGACTTTGTCAGCTGAGAGGAAGGATAAACGATATGTCAGACGGATCAGATATGCGGGACGTATATGAAATATTGACCTATTTATTGGTCATTATTCTCGGCAGTATTATTATGGTAGCTTGGCTAAAACGCAAAGCGAAGCGTAAGCAGAAATAATAAACAGAGCAGGAGCAGAGCTATGTATTATGTAAATGTTGAGCAAATAGCCGTTCGGCTGCAAGCGATCGACGAGATTACCAAAGCGCTGCAAGAGCTGTCTAAGCAATGGCAAGGCAGCTTGCTGCAAGGCTTGGCGCAGGAACGCGCACTTCATTTGGCTGTTGAGACGGTAACAGATGTAGGCAGTTATATTATTGATGGCTTTATTATGCGTGATGCAAGCAGCTATGAGGATATTATTGATATTACGGGCGAGGAAGGCGTATTTCCCGCCGATATGCAGCCAACGCTAATGGAGCTCGTTAAGCTGCGCAAGCCTCTTGTACAGCAATATTACGAGTGGCAGAGGGCGGAGCTGCATCCATTAACGACTGAGCTTGCAAGCCTGCTTCCAGCTTTTAAGGAAGCGGTTGAGCAGTATTTGAAACGCGAGCTGTAAACGAAGGAACCGGAAGCAGGCAAGGAAGGGGAGGTGAGGAAATGAACCGGAGCAAGGAAAAAGAACTCAAAAGTAAGGAAATATCGCGTAAGTCTGCAAAGGAAACCTCAACAACGCGTGAGCGTATTTTGCTGCAGCTTAAGAAGAAGGGTGCAATGAGCGCAAGCGAGCTGGCGCAAGCGATCGGTTTAACCGAAATGGCTATTCGCCGGCATATGTACGAGCTTGAGAAAGCGGGCAGCGTGCGTATTTTATCGATAAAACAGCCTATGGGCAGGCCTTATCATGCTTTTGAGCTGACTGAAGCTGCTGACGGTTTATTTCCAAAAAATTATGATGCACTGACGCTTGATTTGCTTGCAGAGCTGGCGGATAAACCGGAAACCAACGCTTTGATCGAGATTATGTTCAATGGACGGAAGCAAAAATTGCTGGATCGCTATGCGGCTCGCATGAATAATAAAAGCCTGCAGGATCGCGTTGCGGAGCTTGCCGATATTCAAAATCTTGGTGGGTATATGACGGAGGTTGAGCGAAAAGGCGATGACAGCTTCATCCTGCACGAATACAATTGCCCTATAGCGCAGGTAGCAGGCAAGTATGAGCAGGCCTGCCAATGTGAATTGGCTTTATTTCAAGAGCTGTTGAATGTTTCAGTAAAGCGTACGGAATGTTTGGCTAAAGGACAAAACCGTTGCAGCTATCATATTGGCTGAATCAACAAAATCATGCCTTGCGGCTGCTCCTTTGGGGCAGCTTTTTTTAATATAAGAAAGTATAAGTGACGAGTCGGATGCCATGCAGGCGAAGCTGAGCCGGTTTGCGTCAGCCCGTTGCCCAAGCCAGTTAGCGCAGGAAGCAATGCCAAGTGTGTCAAAACAAGCTGCTGCTGCTTATACTGATTGTAGATAAGTAGGCGTTAGTCTAGATTGGATCATGCACGACAAAGACTTGGCATGCGAAGGAAGTGAAGAAATGATTGGGCAATGGAGTATCGCTATTGCGGCTGGCGCATTTGTTGTGCTCGTTGCAGGTATATTACTTGCGCTTCACAAGGCGCTTGTTCATTGGGGACGTATGCAAATTACGATTGAAGAGCTGGGCAAGCAGGTGCAGGCTACACAGACTGAGTTAGGTCTTATTTTACAGCCCGCAGCCGATACCGTACAAGCGATTAATGATCAATTGCAAAGCAGCAGGAAGCTTTTTCAGGCAGCGGAGCAAGCAAGCGAGGCAGTCGATCAAGTATCCAAAGCAGCAGGTCATTTAACAAATTTGCTATCTGATGCAGCGGTCAGATACGTTGAGCAATCTTCGAAAAAGCAGCAGAAGCAGGTGGATGAGGCACTTCAGTGGGCCGAGATTGCTGTTATAGCATGGCAGCTTTGGCAGAAAGGAAGAAGCAGAGCGGTAAAGATGGAGCAAAGCGGGCAAGAGGAAGCGCTCGTTGAGGTTTAAAGTAGTGAACGAAGTGTGTAAAGTTTGTCGATTTTTGCTTCTGCATACTGTTAAATTGTTGAACGAAGCTTTGATTTACGATAAGATAAGGTTACGTTTTATGTATCCGTATCATATATTATAATATCCTTCAATACGTTTGAGAAAGCGGTGTGCATGTGCAACAGCCGATAGCAATATTAGACTCTGGCGTGGGCGGTCTTACAGTCGTGAAAGAAGTAATGCGCCAGCTGCCGCGTGAAAAAATTATTTATTTTGGTGATACAGCAAGAACGCCTTACGGGCCGCGAACGCCTGAAGAAGTAAGGCAGTTTACAAGAGAAATCGTTGATTATTTAATTCAATATCAGCCGAAGATGATCGTTATCGCATGTAATACAGCGACAGCAGTATCCTTGACGGATATACGCTCGCGAGTAGCAATTCCTGTCGTAGGCGTTATTAATCCTGGAGCCCGAGCCGCGATTGGCCGAACAAAAACAGGCTGCGTAGGCGTTATTGGAACAGAAGGCACGATCAAGAGCGGCGCCTATGAGGATGCTTTGCGCGAGCTGTCGCCGCATGTTCAGGTGGTGAGTGAAGCATGCCCGCAATTTGTCCCGCTAGTCGAGCGCGGCAATTTCCGTTCGGCAGAAACATATGAGGTCGTGCGCAGCTCAATCGAGCATATGAGAAGCTATCCGATTGACTGCCTTATTCTCGGTTGTACGCATTACCCATTTTTATCGGATACGATATCAGAGGTAATGGGTCAGAATGTTAATTTAATTAGCTCGGCCGAGGAGACGGCAAGAGAGGTTAGTACGATTTTGCAGGATAAGCGCAAGCTTGCCAAAACAGAAGCAGTTCCAGTCCATCACTTTTTTTGCAGCGGGGAGCCGCATATGTTCAAGCATATTGCACAGCAATGGCTTGACAAGCAGATTGAGCTCACTCCTGTCGTTTGGCAAGTGCCTAATATCAGTTAACGATGAACCAATAGCCGGAAGCTGTCCTAGAGAGTGTAAGCTCTCCAGAGACAGCCTTTTTATATGTGGTTGCAGGATGGAAGTTTCCTAAGAAGAGATTCTAAGACAGGCTGTTCTTCTCATACGATGGTAGGAGCGTAAGAGAGAGGAGAATTTGCGAATGTCTGAATGGAAGGAAAATGTGCTGTATTTGAATGACGACGTAGCCGCTCAGTGCAGCCAATTAGCTCAAGTGTATCCATTTACAGCTGTTCATGTTATTGGGCATAGTGTGATGGGAAAGCCGCTGATCGCTCTGCGCTGCGGCAATGGATCCAAGCTTATTCATATTAATGGCGCTTTTCACGGCAATGAATGGATAACATCTGCTTTGCTGATGCGATTTATGAACGAGCTGTGCGCCGCCTATGCTGGCGCCGGTTCAATGGAAGAGCGGCAAATAGAGAATTTATGCAATGAAGTTACAATATGGGCAGTGCCGATGGTCAATCCTGATGGCGCCGAGCTGGCGCAGTGTGGCGTTAATCCGCAGCATCCGCTCTATAATGAGCTGCTGCAATGGAATGAGGGCTCGCAAAATTTTGCAGGGTGGAAGGCTAATATTCGCGGTGTGGATCTGAACGATCAGTTTCCCGCATTTTGGCAGGAGGAATGCGAGCGCAGAGGGGTAACACAGCCCTCGCCTCAAGATTATCCTGGCCCGTACCCGCTTAGCGAGCCGGAAGCTGCCGCGATCGCGCTGCTGACAGACCGTATACCTTTTTATTCCGTTGCGGCTCTTCATACCCAAGGCAGAGAAATTTATTGGAATTACCGCGGCTTTGAGCCGCCTCAATCGGAAGCAATGGCACAGCGGCTAGGCGAGGCTAGCGGCTATGCCCCAATTAAGTTAAGCGGCAGCGATGCAGGTTATAAGGATTGGTTTATAAAAAAATACAGCAGGCCCGGCTTTACCGTCGAGGCGGGCTTTGGGCAAACCCCCCTTCCTCTTGATCAATTTGAGGATATTTATAGCGAGCTTAAGCCGCTGCTGCTGGAACTGATTCAGCTGTAAAAGGATTGCTGTTTTTGCGATTCAGCCAGTTAAAGGTTGGAATTAAAAGATAGATGTATGTTATACTTCCTTTAATTAAATGATAATAATACTTACATTGATTAAAGGACGGAGACGATATGCGCAAGCTGCTTTCATTGCGTCACTGGAAACAGACCTTTCTCCTTATTTTTCGTTTGCTGAAAAGTAAGGAAGTTTCTTTTTTGGACAAGCTATTGTTTATTGTGCCAGTGCTCGTGTACTGGATTTCTCCGGACTTTATGCCGTTTATACCGATTGATGATATTGCCGTAACGATGATTGTGGCGGAGTGGTTTGCTAGCAGGATGGGCAGGAAGTATAATATAAAGTAATTACATTCAATGTACTTGAGGAGCTGGACTAATCATGAAATGCAAAATTACACGCAATGCTGCTAAAATGCTAAAGCTTGAGCTCGATAAGCCTGAAAATGCCGGAAAGCTTCTTAGAGTATATGTGACTCATTCTCATGGTGATCATGCTCATTATGGAATGGGCGTCGATGAGCCTACGGACAAAGATGTAGTTGTATCGACTGACAAAGAGATCGATGTTATTTTGGAAAAGGATAACGAGCTGCTGGACGGCGTTCGAATTGATTATTTTTATGTGCCGGAGGAAGGCTTTGCTATCTCGAATCCATCTAAAGGAAATCATGGCGACCATTAAATTATGGATTAGTGTAAAGAGCGAAAAAGGTGATGAAGTATGTCTAAAAACGATATAAGAGTATGCGACAAATGCCAGCATATGCGTATGAAGTCTACTGTTGCCAAACTGCAAAAGCTGGTGCCTGATACAGAAGTTAGAATCGGCTGCAAATCGTATTGCGGACCTTGCAAGCGAACAGCGTTCGTATTTGTTAACGGACGATATATTAAGGGAACTTCCGAGGATGATGCCATTGAAAAGGCACTCGTTTATGTGAAATCATAACTATTATATACACAATTGGCCCAACAACGCTCGGAAGCTGTTGGGCTATTTTAGGTACAAGTTGCCGAAAGGAATGAATACAACTGAACGAGAAGCATGCGACCGCATATAAAAATCGGTATTTATTGTATTGGCTTGGCTTTATAGCAGCAATACTGGCCATACTGCTCTCAGAATTAATCTGGCTTCCTGCTCCGCTTGTACTGGGCAACGGCATGCACTGGATAGAAATCATTGACTGGCTGTATTACGGCTTGCTGCTTATTCCGCTGCTTTGGCTGGCAGGTGCATGGCAGGGCCTAAGACAGCTGCGCAGCCTGGGAGCTGCCAAGGGCGCAGCAGCTGCATCCCATACTCTAATATACATACTTATAATAGTACGATACTTGATTATGACGCTGAGCGTTACAGTTATTATTCTGCTTGCACTCCCAAGCAAGCCGTATAATTGGCTTATAATTGCAGCAATTCCATTAGTGCTGCTTGTCATATCGGACATTGTAATTGGAAGCGCAGGCACAGCAAGGCAGCTGTGGACAAGCATAGGCAAGCTGGCTGCCGTAGCGCTGTTGCTGTCCTTTATTATCGTGCCGACTCGATATGAAGTCACCTATCCCGGCATGACGCTGGATATGAACCGTTATGCAGCTATTGAAGGCGGAAGAGCGACCGGTGCCGTGGATGGCGTGCTCGTCTTTGACCGGCCTGCTGTGCTGGCCGATTGGCTGTTTGCGCGCTTGTTTCCGCAATATGAAATAAGCAAAATACCGGATAACGAGCCGCCACTCAGCGAGCAATTTGCACAGGTCATCGCTATGAAGCGTGATGCCAATCAGCTGGCCGCTGCAATAGCGCTGCAAAAAACCGGAAAAGGCGCAGGGGTAATAGCGGACGGTGTGCGAGTGGTAGGCATATTAAAGGACAGTCCGGCAGACGGTAAGCTGCAAGCAGGAGATATTATTGTTGCTATTAACGATCATGCAGTGCTTACTAGCGAAGCTATGCAGCAGTATATGAAAGAAAATGTTAAGCCGGGGGATACGATCCGAATTGAAGTTCGGCGCAGTACGGCCGGAGAAGCCGTTGCAATCAAGCTAATCGCGGCCGGTTCGCCGGATGACCAGAGCAGAGCGGTCGTTGGAGTTACGATTCAAACCGAGGTTAAGCTTGATGCACCAGTTCCGATTGCATACAATCAATACTTGGCGCATCTGGGCGGGCCGTCGCATGGCGCGATGCTGACGCTTGCTCTTATTGATCAGCTGACGCCAGGCGGCGTCCTGCATCAGATTCAAGTGGCGGGTACAGGCACGATAGAGCTTGACGGCAGTGTCGGTATGGTAGGCGGCATTCCTCAGAAGGCATACGCAGTAAGCCGTACCGGCGCAGAGGTGTTTTTTGTGCCTGTTGAAGGGGAGGCGGCTGCTCGCAAAGCGGCTCCGAAGCTCAATATTGTGCCGGTAGCAACGATAGATGACATACTGGCCTGGCTAGAGGCGAATCACAAATAAATATGCTTCGCCTCTAACTTGAAACTATTCAAAAAAGCTATCTGGCAGCGTTCAATGTTGAACTGCTGCGCAGATAGCTTTTTTTTAGCGAAGCCATTTATTCTTGCTTAACCTTTTACTTCCAGCGCGCCATTTTTCCTAAAGTTTTTAATTAAATTATGAATGACGGCATTGTCAGACATCATCAGCTCTTCATTAGCCTTTTCTGTAGCGGCAGCGCACTTGGCGCCGTCTACAGGCTCACCGGTTTCAAGGGAGTAGCAAGTGCCGCTGGTGTTGCTTGTCGGGATATAATAAAGCTCTTCGTTTGACCAAGTGCCATAGCGCTGCACGACGATATGATCTGAAAGAGGGTCTTTTAGCAATAGCGGCATGCCAAGCATGTAATAATCAGCTGTTGATATGCCAAGCAAATGTAAAATTGTTGGCGTTAGATCAGTTTGGCCGCCTGCCATTTTGTATTCTCCTGCATAAGCGCCATCAGGCAGATGAATAAGGAGAGGGACCTGTTTGTTAAAGCGTTTTTGCTCAAATTCTGTAAGCGGCTTGTCGAACAATTTGGCATAAAGCTCCCAATCCTTAATAGAATTATCATGATCTCCGTATAAAATGAGTATAGTATCATCCCACAGATTCTCCGCTTTAAGACGATCAACCAGCTCACCGACCGCAGCATCCAAATAGTGCACCGACTGCAAGTAGTTGCCTAGAATCGTATCGGTCAGCTCTCCTACGTCAAGCTTTTTCTCTGCGGCAGGCATAGAATAAGGATGATGGCTCGTCAACGTAATTAAAAATCCATAGAAAGGCTTTTTCTGATCGGAAAGAACGTCCATCGATTGACGGAAGAAGGATTTATCTCCGACAGCCCAGCCGACTGACTCGTCGGTTACGAAATGCTTCAGGTTATAGAACATATCATAGTTCATGCTCTTGTACATGGAATTGCGATTCCAGAAGCCTCCCTGATAGGCATGAAAAACACTGGCTGAGTAATTATGATCCTTTAAAATATTAGGCATGCAATCAAAGGTATGGCCTGAGTACTGAATGAATACAGAGCCATTCATAATCGGCTGCATCGAGCAATTGGCGGCAAAATCAGCATCAGAGGTTCTGCCGTTAGAAGTTTGATGATAGAAATTAGAGTAATAGGCACTTTCTTTCATTAGTTTGTTCAAATTTGGCGTAATTTCTTTGCCGCCAATGGATGTATTGAACATAAAGTCCTGGAGCGCCTCTACCTGCACCATAAGAACATTTTTTCCTTTATAAGCGCCGAAGGTTGGATCCTTCTCCAGATCCTTGCGCTCCTGTCCGCGCTGCTGCAGCCATAGCTGCGTCTCCGATTGCTGCTGAGCGGACACGGTTTCCGATTTGAACCAGTTCAGCTTGGCATAGCGAGACAGGTCATAGCTGTGAAAGCCTAGTCCACCTACCGCATTGTAGATGGAAAGGTTCCACCAGTTGCCAGCGAACAAGCTTTTCGAGGATTCCTTAGCGGCATTGACATTAGGAAAGTACAGCTGAGAGCCGACAGCAAGTACGCATGCGCCCAATACGACCCGGATGGCCATCGTACGCCATAAAGGAGCAGACTTGCGCGTCTCCTTGGCTGCGCGCAAATCTTTGCGCCCCTTCCAAAGCATATAAACAGCAAACGGAATAAGGATGACGAAATCGAAAAAAAGCAAGAAATCAGGCACATGTATAAGCGTGCTGATGCTTCCGCCCAACGATTCAACCTGGCCAGCCTGAAGCAGCACAGGCACCGTAATTAAATCCTGGAAATAACGGTAATAAACAACGTCTGCAAACAAAAGGAAGGATACAGCAAAGTTTAAAATAATAAGAGCCAGCAGTCTTCCCCTTGTCGGTAGCAGCAATGTCCAGAAGCCAAGCAGCATGATGGCGCCCAGTTCAATGGTTGCCATCGCAGCTGTCATATTCATATATTTGACGGATAATAAATGGTTGAAATAATAAAGCTTTAAAAGTAATGCGACTGCAAATAAAACAACATCTACTGCGAACAGCCGATCAAGCCAGCTAAGTGACCAGCTTGCTGCAGTACGCAAAAATTTACCCACTTGCATAATTAGGAGTGCCTCCTTAAAAAACGACAGAATTTATAATACTGCTGAATTAAGCTCTGGGCGGCAATGGCCCGAAAAATTGATAGAAATCGCATTGAATGCGTCCGTTGTACAGCTTGCGTTTTTTATCCGCATTTTTGCCGAAATACGTTTCGATCGTTTTAGACGGGCTAATGGCAAAATAGGACCAGGTCGGATAATAAAGCGCCGTACGTCCAAAATCACGCAGTGCGCGCTCGGCTTCGATATCATCGCCGAGTCTCTCGCCGTATGGCGGATTAGTAATGACAACGCCATACTCTCCTTGCAGCTTGGCTTTGGATACTGACGCAACCTGCAGCTTGATATCTTTGCCAAAGCCGGCTTTGCGCACAGCCGCTTCAGCAATTTCAATGGCTCCAGGGTCAATATCCGAGCCTGCAATTTGCAGTGGAATATCATCTTTGACGGAATCAAATGCTTCCTCTCTAGCTTCATCCCACAGCTTGTCAGACATCTGCGGCCAGTTCTCGCAATCAAACGAACGGCGCAATCCCGGTGCGATGTTCCAGCCAATCATGGCAGCCTCAATCAGAATAGTGCCAGATCCGCAGAACGGATCGTACAAGGGACGCTCAGGGCGCCAGCGGCTTAGCTGTATGAGTGAGGCAGCTAGCGTCTCGCGCAGCGGAGCTTCAGTAGAAAATTTGCGGTAGCCGCGCTTATGAAGCCCAAAACCGGACGTATCAATAGTTATTAACGCTTCATCATGCAATAATGTTACTTCAATGACGTAACGAGCTCCATCTTCCGGAAACCATTCCGTATGATAGTGCTCCTTCAGCTTCTCTACAATCGCTTTTTTGACGATGCTTTGGCATGCCGGTACGCTGGAAAGCTGAGATTTATGAGAGCGGCCATTGACGGGAAATTCACCATCCTCTGGAATCCAGGCCGGCCAATCCATCGCTTTTACAGCCTCAAACAGCTCTTCAAACGTAGTTGCAGGAAAGCTGCCCATATTAATAAGCACTCTTCCCGTACTGCGCAGCCACAAATTAGCCCGGGCAATATCGATTAGCCCGCCTGTGAAGTGCACTCTGCCGTTTTCTACACGCTGCTCTGCGTAGCCAAGCTCTTTTAATTCTCTTGCCACAACGGCTTCAAGTCCCATAGGGGCAGTGGCAATTAACTGCAATTGATTCATCGTACACACTCTTTCTTTTTAAATAGTCTATAAGTTTAAGTTAGTCTAATAGCTGTGCTTGTCACTTCCTATATAAAAACATACAATTAAGTATAGTTTAATGGCGTGAAATGCACAAATAGCGAAATAATGGAGATGGTAAAATGTTACAAAATGAAAAATATGTTGATGACTTATATAAAATAGACCCTTTGCTGCAAATAGTAAAGCAAAATATTGAAGCCAAGGGTATGCCCAGCATTTCTGTAGCGGATGGCTATGGTCGGCTGCTGACGATGCTCGTTAAAATGAGCGGAGCTTCCAAATTGCTTGAGGTTGGCGCGCTTGGCGGATACAGCGGAATATGCCTGGCACGGGGCTTGTCAGGCAGCGGCTCGCTTGTATCGCTTGAGCTGCTGGAGCAATATGCCGAAGTAGCGAAGCAGCATATGGAGCTGGCTGGGCTAGGCGAGCATGTAGAATATATGCTGGGGGATGCCAGAGACAGCTTTGCGAAGCTGGAGGAGCAGGGCAGAACCTTTGACTTCTTTTTTATCGATGCGGACAAGGAAGGCTATCCGGTTTATTTGGATTACGCTATTAAGCTTGCGGAGCCTGGCGCCATTATAGTCGGCGACAATATTTTTTTAAGAGGCAGAACGCTCGATGAAGCGAAGCAGGGACCATCTGTGCAGGCAGTCCGAGCCTTTAATGAAACGATTGCAAACGATCCAAGGCTGGAAAGCACTATTTTGCCGGGCTATGACGGATTGGCGATCGCAATTGTGCGCAAGTAGCACGAGTGAGAAGAGCTAGGCGCAAGACTGGAATCAAGCTATAATTATTTCACTTTCATAGTATTTCCAATATGAGACCGCTTATAGGCGGTCTTTTTGTAATTTGAAAAACGATAGGATTTTCAGTCATAAATGCCGAAAAAGCCCGTAAATAAAGGAAACTTTATAAATATACACTGCCAGTTTAAAAAATGTATCTATCGCATGACAGCGTTTTCGCTTTATATTGATTACGTAATCAGGCTGCCTTGAAGGGGCTTAATCAAAGACGAAAATTTGAAGGGGAGTTGTAAAATGACAAAAAATTGGTTACAACCTACGCTTTTCAAAACAGTTGCAATGATGCTGACAGTAATGCTGATGCTAAGTGCCTGCGGAGGGGGGAAAAGCGAAACGGGCGGCCCGGACAGCAATAATAAAGAAGAACAGCCGAAGAAGCTCTCCTCGCTTACTTATTGGGCGCCGATGAGCGGACAAGCAGCAGCTACGATGAAAAGCTATAACGAAATTGAAACGTATAAAGAATTGCAGCGCATTACAGGTGTAGCTGTCGATTTTCAGCATCCGCCCCAAGGGCAGGAAGCGGAGCAGTTCAGCTTGATGGTCTCTGCTGACAAGTTGCCGGATGTTATCGAGTATTCCTGGAATTTGTATCCGGGAGGGCCTGAAAAGGCGTTGAAGGACGGAAAAATTATCGATTTGAAAAATCTTATCGAAGAGCATGCTCCAAACTTGAAAAAAATATTGGATGATCATCCGGATTGGAAAAAGCAAATTACAACCGATGACGGCAATATTATTGCTTTTCCGTTTATCCGCAGCGTCGATGAGCACCGAATTTTTTATGGACCTGTAATCAGGCAAGACTGGCTGGACTATTTGAAGCTTGATAAACCGGAAACGCTGGACGATTGGTATAACGTATTGAAGGCATTTAAAGACGGAGATCCGAACCAAAATGGCAAGGCGGATGAAATACCGCTTTACATTAGCGAGGACAATGTCACGTTATCCAATATGTTCATCGGCGCTTGGGGAATATCGAACGGTTTCTATCAAGAAAACGGAGTTGTCAAATACGGTCCCGCACAACCGGAATATAAAGAGTTTCTTGCTTATATGAACAAGCTTTATGCAGACGGCTTGCTGGATAAGGATTTTGCAGTAACAGACGGCAAAATATTCGATGCTAAAATGACTGGCAATCAAATCGGCGCAGCTCCATTGTTTGTTGTTGGCGGTCTTGGAAAATATATGAATTTGATGTCAGAAAAACAGCCTGGCTTTCAATTGGAAGGTATCGGTTATCCTGTAATCAATAAAGGTGACAAGCCGCTATTCGGACAGCGTGATTATGCTGTAACAGGTCTCGGCGCAGCAATAAGCAGCTCCAATAAAAATATTGAGGAAACGATTAAATGGCTGGACTTCGCATATGGCGAGGAAGGGAATCTGCTATTTAATTTCGGTAAGGAAGGCGTTAGCTACACGATGGAGAACGGTTTCCCGAAGTATTTGCCAGAGGTGTTGAAGGACCCTAGCGGATTGCCGTTGCAGCAATCGCAAGCCAAGCATAACCGCTCCAATTGGAATGGGCCATTTGTAAGCGATGTGCGTAATTCCAAACAAGGAATTGATACGCCGGCCATGGAAAATGCAAAAAAAGTATGGGCAGAGCCTACAGGAGAAAAGCAACTGCCGCTTATAACGCCATCTCGTGAAGAAAGCAGTAAATATTCGTCGATTATGACGGATATCAACACATACAAAGGTGAAATGTATGTCAAGTTTATTATAGGCTCGGAGTCGCTTGATCAGTTTGATAAGTTTGTCAATACTTTGGAAAGCATGGGCATCGCAGA
Source organism: Paenibacillus sp. GXUN7292 (assembly GCF_050864975.1). Taxonomy (NCBI): domain Bacteria; kingdom Bacillati; phylum Bacillota; class Bacilli; order Caryophanales; family Paenibacillaceae; genus Paenibacillus; species Paenibacillus sp. GXUN7292. The sequence continues at coordinate 23,047 of NZ_JBOZWO010000005.1, forward strand.
GGCGACAAAAATTCAGCAGGCGGCGCTTGACCGTTACAACAAGCGGTAGCTGTCCGAAGGGAATGAATCGGTATGAAAAAAAGGAAGCTGCGCTTTCACGTCATTGTAACTGATATTTCTAAAAATAAAATGCTGTACCTGATGGCCATACCCGTCATTGCCTACTATGCGATATTTCACTATGGACCGATGTACGGTTTGCAAATTGCATTCAAAGATTTCAGTCCCGCACAAGGCATAACAGGCAGCCCGTGGCTCGGATTCCAGCATTTCAGCGATTTTTTCAACGGATATTATTTTTGGCGGCTGATTCGCAATACAGTGCTGATTAATATTTATGAGCTGGTTTTTGGGTTCCCTGCTCCGATCATATTGGCGCTGCTGCTCAACGAGCTCAGGCATCAGTTGTTTAAGCGCTTCGTACAAACGATATCTTACTTGCCTCACTTTATTTCGATCGTAGTTGTTGTCGGTATGATGGTGGACTTTTTTGCAAGAGACGGTATAGTCAATCAGCTTTTGGTTTTTTTCGGAGTAGAGTCTGTTGCGTTCATGAGGGAGCCCGGCTGGTTTAGAACTTTATTTGTATCTTCAGGCATATGGCAAGGAGTAGGCTGGGGAACGATTATTTATTTGGCTGCTATGTCAACGATAGATCCTTCTCTTTATGAAGCGTCAAAAATGGATGGGGCAGGCCGTTTCAAGCAGGTCGTTCATATTACGCTGCCAGGCATTATGCCGACAATCGCCATTTTGTTTATTCTCAATATGGGCTCCATGCTGACAGTAGGCAGTGAAAAAGTGTTGTTGATGTATAATCCGCAAACCTATGAAACGGCCGATGTAATTTCAACTTATGTTTACCGCAAAGGTATTCTGGAAAGCAATTACGGATATACGGCGGCTGTCGGGCTGTTCAATGCAGTAATCAGCTTTCTGCTTATAGTGGGTGCAAACAGCTTCAGCAAGCGGATTAGCGACAACAAGCTTTGGTAAGGGGAGAGTGCAAGTGAGAAAACAGGACACTTTTGGAGAGAAGCTGTTTGATGCCGGCAACATTTTATTTATGCTCTTGTTATGTTTTATTACGCTCTATCCGTTTCTTTATGTTCTATTCGCATCATTGAGCGATCCGACTGCCGTTTCTCAGCACCGCGGCCTGCTGTTCTGGCCGCAAAGCCTGCAGTGGGAATCCTATAAAATGGTGTTTAATAATCCAATGATCAAAAGCGGCTATCAAAATACGCTGCTGTATGTTGGAGCGGGTACGGCGATCAACTTGTTTTTCACGGCGCTCGGGGCATATGTGCTGTCCAGAAAGGGCTTTTATTTTAAAAACTATATGATGTTTTTTATCGTCATCACGATGGTTTTCAACGGGGGCCTGATCCCGACCTTTCTGCTAGTCAACAAGCTTGGCATGCTGAATACGGCATGGGCGCTGCTTATCCCTTCGGCGATTAATACATTCAATCTGATCATTATGAGAACCGCGTTTCAAAATGTGCCGGTCAGTCTGGAGGAATCAGCGAAAATCGATGGAGCCAACGAATGGACGATTTTGTTCCGCATTATCATACCGTTATCTATGCCGGTCATTTCTGTTATGATTTTATGGTATGCAGTAGGTCACTGGAATTCTTATTTCAGCGCGCTTATTTACTTGCGCAGCAGAGAGCTGTACCCGTTGCAGCTCGTACTGCGGGAAATACTCGTCACTAACAGCACGGACAGTATGATGACTGGGGCGGGAGCGGCTGATAAGGAGCCTATCGGCGAAACGATTAAATATGCTACTATTATAATTTCAACACTGCCTATTTTATGCTTGTATCCGTTTTTGCAAAAGTATTTTGTAAAAGGCGTAATGATTGGAGCATTAAAAGAATAGAAGCCTAGTTGCCGGCTGGGGGGAAGCGCGATGATGAAACAGACAAAGCAGATGAATGGGCACCGTTCAAAATTGCGCAGAAGCGCCTGGTTATCTTTAATGCTGTCAAACCTATTAATATTGCTTGTTCCGATCATGCTCGGATTTTTGCTCTATATAAAGGTGGAGTCTTCCGTCAAAAGCAATACCGAAAGATACAATTCTGCCATGCTGGAGCAATTGCGCTTGTCTATGGAAAGCAATATGAACGGCATGAATTTATTGGCGGAACAGGTGACGCTTAACCCCAAGCTTAATTATTTGCTGAATATCAAGTCGATGAATGAGAACGAAAAGAGCGATTTTATCGACTTTGTACGCAATTATTTGGAACATTATCGTAAAATGACGGGCAGTTTTGTCAATATGTTTTATATTTATTTGCCTAACAGCGATACGATATTGAGCCCTGGCGTAATGTCATCTCCATCTATTTTTTATGAAGCCTATCTGGAGAACGCAGGTCTTCAATATGAGGAGTGGATCGCGCTGCTGAACAGCCGCGGCAACAAAGCCTTTATTCCGTTGCCCGGCAATGGGCTGGCTTACGTGCAGTCTTTGCCTCTTCTCGAAACGGTAGATGTGAAGGGCACCTTCATCATTATGCTCGATCAAATGCAAATAAAAGAAATGTTCAGGCAGATTGAAGCAGTCAATAAAAGCGCAATTTATATATTGGACCGAAACCATAAGATCATTGTCGGAACAGGCGATGAGCTTCCTGAGGAGCTGCTTGGAAAGCTCCTCAGGAAGCTCGACCAAAAGCAAGGACTATTCGAAAACTATATTAATGGCACCATTTCTATGGTGTCTTATACGAGTTCAGAAAAATATGGACTGACATATGTTTCTGTTATGCCACAGGATACATTTTTACAATGGGTCAACCAAATCAAAACATGGGCGATCATTATTTTAGCAGTCAGTCTCATTATCGGGGTTACGGCTGTGGTCTCGGCCACTTACCGAGGATACAATCCGCTTCGCAGGCTTGCTTTAATTATTAAGCAAAGCAGCAAGCAGGAGCGCTCGCCGTTTGATAATGAGTTTGATTATATCCGCAAAGCGCTTGAGGGATCTATGTATAAAGAGCAGGAGCTTAAAAGTATGCTGGACCGGCAGCTGCCTGTTATTCGGGCAAATTTACTGTCCCGGTTGTTTCGCGGATATATGGAAGGGGAACGGGAGGAAAAACTGAAGGCGCTGCAGTTTGCCGGCGTAGAATTTGTGTCGCAGCGATTTGCTGTTATTTATGTATATACTGAAGATATTGCGCAATTTTCACATGGTCAAAATGAGCATCAATGGGCATTTTCTCAATTTATAATAACGAATATAAGTGAAGAGCTGATCAATGAACGGCACCGCGGCTTTGCAGCTGAAATTGACCGTGACCGGCTGGCTATTCTTGTTAATTTTCGCGCACATCGGGAAGAGAGCAGCGATCAGGGGGGCAGTAATCCAGACGAGCGGCAAAGGCTGGACGAGCATGAGGAATTGAAAACGATTGTGGGCTCTTTAAAGCAGCTTATTGCAGAACGCTTTAAAATGAGTGTGACGATAGCGGTGAGCAATAGCTATACGGGCATAGAACGAATTGAGGACTGCTTCATGGAAGCAGAAAATGCGCTTGATTATACGCTTGTAAAAGGGAAAAGCAGTATTATTTTTTATAAGGAAGAGGCTAAGTTTACCGGGAATTATTACTACCCGCTGGAAATGGAGGTTCGGCTTGTCAATTTCGTAAAGAGCGGCGATAAAGAAAATACGGCTAAGCTGCTCGACGAAATTTATACAAAAAATTTTATCGTTAATCCGATTTCGCCGGAACGTGGCAAAATGCTGTTCTTTAATATTATGAGCACCTATTTGAAGGTTAAAAATAATATTAACAATTTTGCCGAAGAGGATGAGACTGATTTTGATCCGGCTGTTCAGCTTTTAAAGCTGCAAACAGCTGGCGAGATGCACCAGGCTGCATTGAAGCTGTTTAATCGGCTTGCTTCGAGCTTCCAAACGGAAACGACTGACCGCGGCTTGCAAAAGTTTGAAGAGATGGTCCGCCTGATCGGTAATAATTTGTCCAGCACAGAACTCGGACTGCCTTTTATTGCCGATTATTTTCAAGTAACGCCGCAGTATGTGTCATCTTTTTTTAAAAAATATAGCGGCAGCAATTTTGCGGATTACATTGCCCGGCTGCGAATTGACCATGCCAAGCGCCTGTTAGTCGAAACCTCTTATACAAATGCGCAAATTGCTAAAGGCGTAGGCTACTCCAGTACTGTTGTGTTTATACGGGTCTTCAAAAAATTAGAAGGAGTAACTCCAGGAATTTATCGTGAATCGCATTTAAACAATGAAGGAGAAGTGAACGTAAGATGAGTGGGAACCGAGTAAATACATTAAATCAAGCGCCCGACGTTACCGAATGCTGGGCTAAGCCTGACAACACTTTTTTTCTAGCTGCGGATGTCGAGCGATTCGATGAGAATCGCGGAGAAGGTTGTATTCGATGGGAACGATATGCCAAAAAGCCCCGTTTTGCTTTTAATCAAGGCGATTACAGATTTGAAAGGACAGACCCATGGATTTTTCCTAATGAATATGCTGAAAATCCAGTAACTAATATAAAGTTATCATTTGTTACGCCGCGCACCGTGCGTATTCAAATGACAGCTAACGAAAGAGAAAATTTTGTTGGCTGTAATAAAGGCCCTATGCTGGTAAGCAATCCGTTGCCGCGTACCGATTTTGTACAAGCGGAGCATATTCAGTCAAATTCGGAAGACCCGCAACAGATCGTCTGGACGTTTGAGGGAGGTTCCGTCGCTTTATGCTATCAGCCGTTCCGGCTCATATTCAAAGATGCCGATGGCAAAGAGCTGACGCGGACGCAGCATTTTACCGACACTTCCTGCCTGGTTAATACTGAGCCCGTACCGTTCTCATTTGTACGTTCTACAGAAAATTATTCAGATAGGATGGCGGCAAGCTTTACACTGTCGCCTCAAGAAAAACTGTTCGGCTGCGGCGAGTCGTTCACAAGATTAAATAAGCGCGGACAAAAGCTGGACTTATGGGTGAAGGATGCGCATGGCGCGCAAACGGCGCAAATGTACAAGCCGATTCCTTTTATGATCAGCAGCCGCGGATATGGCATGTTTATTCATTCTTCCGCACCGATGTCATTTGATATGGGGCATTCTTATGATAGTGCTAATGTGCTGTACACCGGGGATGAGAATCTGGATTTGTTTTTCTTTTTTGGAACACCCAAGCAAATTTTATCGGAGTATACAGCATTGACCGGTCGCAGCCCAGTGCCTCCGCTGTGGTCATTCGGCTTGTGGATGAGCAGAATTACATACAAGTCAGAGGAGGAGGTTCGGTCAACGGCTGCCAAACACCGGCAATTGCAAATTCCTTGTGACGTTATTCATCTTGATACCGGATGGTTCGAAAAAGACTGGCGTTGCGACTACCAATTCTCAAATCAAAGATTTACGGATGCAAAACAAATGACAGCCGATCTGTTAGAGGATGGCTTTCGCATTTCATTATGGCAAATTCCATATTTTACACCAACCAATCCGCTTTATGAGGAAATTTTGCAAAAAGGGCTTGCTGTTAAAAGCGCTGATGGCAAATTGCTGACGGAAGACGCTATACTCGATTTCAGCAATCCGGAAGCAGTGCGCTGGTATCAAGAAAAAATAGCGGCACTGCTTAAGATTGGGGCAGCAGCCATCAAAGTCGATTTTGGCGAAGCGGCTCCGAGAATGGGGCTTTACGCTTCCGGCAAGAGCGGATACTATGAGCATAATTTATATCCGCTCCGCTATAATCAGGCCGTTGCGGATATAACGATGCAAACGACGGGCGACGCGATAATTTGGGCTAGAAGCGCATGGGCAGGCAGTCAGCGCTATCCCATACATTGGGGCGGCGATGCTGAAATTACGGATGGCGCCATGGCTGCTTCCTTGCGCGCTGGCTTATCGCTCGGCTTGTGCGGCTTTAGCTATTGGAGTAATGATATAGGCGGATTTACCCGCAGAAGCCCGCAGGAATTGTATGAGCGGTGGCTTCCATTCGGCTTGCTTGTATCGCATAGCCGCTGTCACGGCTCCCCTCCCAAGGAGCCTTGGGAATACGGCGCAGATTTCACAGATGCTTTTCGCAGCGCGACAGAGCTTCGTTACTTGCTGATGCCATATATTTATACGCAGGCGCAGCTAAGCTCGCAAAAGGGGCATCCGATGATCCGAACCTTGTTTTTCGAGTTTCCAGAGGATGAGGGCAGCTGGCATGTCGAGGATCAATATATGTTCGGCTCTCAGCTGCTAGTTGCTCCGTTGTTTGAAGCCGGGAAATCAAGAAAGGTGTATTTACCGCCTGGAGGCTGGATTGACTATCAGACGGGCACTACTTATGCCGGTTCGGGATGGAAGGTAATAGAAGCGGACAAAGTGCCGGTTATTATACTGGTGCGCAGCGGGTCGATTATTCCACATGCTCCGCTGGCGCAAAGCACGGATCAGATTAAATGGCAGGATGTTTATTTCGAGCACTTTGCGGACCAGGCAGATCATAGCGCCATTACGGGCTTGTATTATAACCCGGTAGAAGAACAGTTGTATGAATTGACGTACGATGCTTCAACGAACAAGGTAGTGAGCAAGGTTCACATATAAAAAAGTATAGTCGCTGCTTTAAAGAAGAAGTATCATATATTAGGGATGCCTAAGGGAAACTTGTAGAGAAACCCGCGTGTTTTAAGACGCCGGGTTTTTCTTTATTTAAAAAAGACAGGTTCTGCACAAGTTCTGCACAAGTTCTGCATAATTGCTCCATTAAATGTGCAAATCATTTTGCTAGAGTAGAGGCATCAAGCGAAATAAGAGGTGGAAGGCATATGTTAATTCGTGTAAAGGACTTGTCGAAAACGTATGGGCAAGGAGAAGCTGCAGCCAAAGCGCTGCGCGAGGTACAGTTTGAAATCAGCCAAGGGGAAATGGTTTCAATAACAGGGCCTTCCGGCTGCGGTAAAACGACATTATTGCATATCCTTGCAGGCATAGAATCTCCCAGCAGCGGTGAAGTATGGATAGGTGAAGCGCCGCTTCATCAATGGGAGGATAAGCAAATTGCTAGGCTTAGACTCGAGAAAATGGGCTTTATTTTTCAAGCATATCACCTGATTCCAGTTCTTACTGCATGGGAAAATGTAGCATTGCCGCTCATTTCTGCGGGTCAGCCGGCACGGCGAGCCAAAAAACGGGCAATCGAGGCGTTGAAGGAGACGGGGCTGGCTGATAAAGTGAACCGTTATCCGCATGAGCTGTCGGGAGGGCAAAATCAGCGCGTTGCCATTGCCAGGGCGATAGCCGCCAAGCCGGATATAATATGGGCGGATGAACCGACCGGTGCGCTGGATACAGATACTGCAGAGCAAATTATCGGCATGCTCGAGATGCTGAACCGCCATCATGGCACGACAATCGTTATTGTTACTCATGATCCTAAGATTGCTGCCCGCACAAGCCGAATTATTCGTATGGAAAACGGCAGAATTATGCATGATGGAGGCGGCGTGCGATGATCGGCTCGAGTATTGTATGGAAAATGGCGTTCAGTAATTTGCGCAAGCATTGGAGGCAAACGCTTTTGACGGCCGCGGCAGGGGCGATTGGCGCGATACTGATTGCGGTAAGCGCAGTTAACTATGATTCAGTAAACCAAAGCGGGAAAAATTGGATCGATACACGGCTTGGACCGATTAATTGGAAATTGACGCCGGAAGGCGGCACCGACTTATTCACGCGTGAGCAATTAGATGTAATAAGGAAATATACAAGTAATTCCATAGATCGCTACGAAATATTGCCTTATGTCGGCGGTGAGGCTGCTATTACAGCAGGAACAGATTTACTTGGCAGCAGCACAAAAAGCAGTCGTGCCAATGAGACAGAGCCAAGGGCAGTCACTTCTATGCTTCTGTTAGGCTTTTCTATGAAGGAAGCTGCTCTGTTCGATCCGGCAAGGGCTCAGTTATGGGAAAAGGGCCTCGGCGATGACGAGTTGATTCTTAACGATGAAACAGCCAGTTTACTGCAGGTAAAACAAGGCGATACGGTTAATGTAATGAGTAAGAATGGGGATCGGCTGCTAAGGGTGCGCGAAGTTACCGAGCAGGCTGGTTTGACAGGCTACCGGGAATCTGGCAATTTCCGAGGTACGGCTATTGTATCTGAGAAGACGGCAAGAGAAATGGCAGGTATGGATGAAGAAGGGTATCGCACCATTTTTGCTACCTCACATAATCCGTCCATATCTGTCAATGGAATGTTCAGCCTTTCGGATGTAAGCTATCAGGTGGAATTTCTGAAATATGACTACTTAACAAAAGTGAAAAAAATGAATTTTACACTTCTGATTGGGCTGATCAGTTCGGTTGCAGTCGTATCCAGCTTATTGTTTATGCGTCAAGTGCTTATTATGATTGGAGAGTCGCGCAGAAATCTTTATGGCATTTTAAGAGCGATCGGTATGACGCAAAGAAATATATCAAGCATTTTTATGATAGAAGCCGTTTTGCTTTCCTTGCTGAGTGCAGGTGCTGGCACCATAATTGGGCTATTGGGCGGTTATGGCATGGTAGACTGGGTGTATAGTGCGTATGCCGAGGAACTTACGCGAATGTCCGGTGAACATATTTCGGTGTATCCGCATCTATCGATTCAAAGTGCATTAACGGTTTTTGCTATTGTGCTGCTGTTTTTATTGGCTGTATCTTTGATGGCCGCCAGAAAAGCGGGAAAGGTGAGTATTACGGATGCGTTGAAAGGAGCTCCCTCAACCGTTACCCAAAGTAAAAAAAGCAGAAAAATTACGGCAGTGCTTGCGGCAGCGGCAGGTGTATCAGCAGTCGGTTTGCATATCTATTATGCTTTTATCGAAACGCCGGAATTGGACGGGAATCAGTTTCCGCTTATTATATTGAGCTGGCTCGGCAGCTGCTTTGCTGTGCTTTATGCAGCATTGGCGCTGCTTTCCAAAGCGGGAGGCTTGTTTGAGAAGCTGTTCGGCATTTTGAAAATTCCGAAGCTGTCGATTATGCTGGCATTGAAATACCCCCGGCAGCACAGCGGGAGAAACTATACAGCAGCATTGTTATTTGCGCTTGTGATGATGACGGCGACCTTTACTGTGACCATAACCTCGCTGATCGTTGCTATTTCAGATGTGGACCGTACTAATCAGGCTGTGTTTGGATATGGCGGTTATGCATCCTATCGTACAGACGATGAACGCAATAAAATTATAGCTGCCGCAGCTAATGATTCAATTATTGGTGAAAATATAAAAGGAAGTATTACGATCGAGCCCTTTATGATTAATTTCTTGGAACAAAGCAGCGCTCAGTCTGTTATTCCTGTCAGCTTTGAGCTGTCCGGGCAAAACGATTTCAAGCTGCTGGAGCGTTCTCCGGAATTTAGCAGTGATGCGGAAGCCTGGGAAGCTGTGAATCGTGATCCGAAATATATTATTTTGCCGCCGTATTACATGGAAAAGGGCGGCATCTTTGATGCAGCCTTCATGCCCGTAAAAGCAGGGGATACGATTACACTTTCTATCTATGAAGATAAATTGAGGAGTTTGGATGAAAAATGGCAGGCAGTTGGAGCACACACCTTTGTTGTTGCGGGCTTTACAGATGATGAATCGAAGCGGATTTTGATCGACTTATACGCAGCAACCTTTGTGCATCCCAGCGTGGCGGAGGAGCTTCGCCCATACGGCTTTAAGTGGCAAAATCAGCCTGATCTGGGCTTTGTTTTATTTGATTTTGACTATAAAGATATTAAAGCTGGACAGCTTTTGGAGCAAAGATTTGCCCTGCAAAATATTTTAACATTCAAGGTGCCTTATTTGGATAATCGTGCTGAGCAATTGATGAACAAACAGTTCGGCAAAGGCTTTACCGGCTTTACCGTTTTCTCGGCGCTTATCGGGCTAATGGGCTTGGCGGTTATTCAATACCGGGCTGTTCAGGAAAGATTAAAGCAAATCGCTATGATGCGGTGTATAGGCGTACCGGGCAAGCAAGTGTACTGGGCATTTTTAATAGAAGGCTTTGTAATTAGCATAACCGGGCTTGCTATAGGCTGGGCGTCAGGCTTCAGCGGCTCGCATCTTATTATTCAATCGGTTATCGGTGACTTGAAAAGCTATGAAGAACCGCTTCACATCAGCTATCCGTATGAAGTTATCCTGCCTGTATTATTCGGCCTTGCGTTGCTGTCGCTGCTTCTGAATACTGCTCCTGCAAGAGCGGCAGTTAAGCTGAAGGCGGCTGATGCGCTAAGAATGAATCAGGATTAGTTTGGGCATATGTCAAAAGAAAACCAACCGCTTGCGTGATTTACAGAACTTCTATCATAATGTGAAGTGAACAGATTCAACGGTCAAGAGGAAAGCGGGGCTGAAAAATGAGGATTGTATGGATTGAGGATGAGCTGCAGCTTTTACAGGAATGCGCTTCGTTTCTCGGCAAGGAAGGCATAGAGGTGTTCGGAACGGATTCCTTTGAGAAAGCTGAGGAACTGATCACTGCAGTTCGTCCTGATCTTCTGTTAGTGGATTGGATGCTGCCTGGCGGTGTCAGCGGAATAGATATTTGCAAGCTTAACGAAAGAAAGTGGCAGCTTCCTTTTATTATGGTAACGGCCAAGGAAGATGAGTTTGACAAGGTGCTTGCACTGGAGCTCGGTGCAGATGATTATTTGACCAAGCCGTTCGGTCTAAGGGAGCTTAGCGCCCGGATTAAAGCTGTTATGCGCAGAATCTCCAAGCAGCCGGCTGCCTTAGCTCAATTGCAGAGAGGCTCGGGGGAGCGGCAGGACGCTTTTTCAGAGGAGCCTGTCATTCGCCGTGGAGAACTAATAATCGATAAGATGAAATTTATAGCCGAGCTGTCTGGTCAGAGGCTGGAATTGACTCGGACAGAATTTCTGCTGCTGTGGAAGCTTGCTTCGTACCCGGGCCGAGTGTTTACAAGGACGCATTTGATGGACGAGGCATTGGGCGATGGCTTTATAGGTTATGAGCGTACGCTTGATTCGCATATACGTAATTTAAGGCGCAAGCTGGCAGATCACGAAACGGAGCGGGCTTATATTGAGACCGTATACGGTGTCGGCTACCGCTTTGCGGAAGAGGAATAGTGATGGAACGTTCAAACAGGGACGGTATATCCAAGCAAAAGGGCTATCGAAAGGGCTATAGCCTAATAGCCGTTATTAGTGCTGCAGCAGCAGTGTTTGCCTGGTTTGTCGCCTCCGCTGCTGCTCAAAGCCTGCATGACAGAGAGCTGGAGATTGCGAGATTATATTGGAACGGCTATGCGAAGCTGTATGCCGAACAAAATAATGGGGAGTTAACGGGACTGTCGGAACGACTTCAAAAGGATCAGTATATGTTTGGCTCTAATCAACGGATTTCTGTTATTTTTTATGATCCGGACGGAAAGACGCCAGTGGCTGCCACTCAAAACGGTATTTACATAGAAGCGGCAGAGGGGCTGGAACAACAGATAAGACACTTGGACAAAATGTCTGTATTGTCTGATGGGAAAATTACAGGATATATTGCAGTCTATTTGGAGCAGTCGTTATATTTACGCTTATTAGCGGGATTATTTACGGGATCAAGCGCCGTTAGCGTAATTGTAGCCGGGTTTATTGTTATCAGGCGCAGCAAAGCTGCGTTTGAGAAGGCGAGGCTTGAAACAGCGAGCTTATTATATAGACAGATGACTGATAAAGATATAAAAGAAGCTTTAGTCGCAGAAATCTTGCAAAGTGAATCACGTAAGCTTTCGCATTCGGAATGTGCTGTACGTGTCGCACTTCAAAGTGCAGCAGAGCAGCTTGAGAGAATCAATAAGCTGGAAACTGTGCGGCGGACGATGGTTGCAGATATTGCCCACGAGCTTCGAACGCCAATTGCCGTTATGAGATCGCAGCTGGAGCATGCAATTTCAGATAATGTACCGCTTCCGGTTGAGAAGGCCGCCAGACTGCATGATGAAACGCTTAGACTAACAAAGCTGGTGCGCGATTTGCAGGTATTGGCGTTAGCGGAGTCAGGCAATTTGCCCCTTGCGAAAAGCTGGTTTTCGCTGACAGAGGTTGTTTCGCAGGTTGTTGAAACTTTGGCGCTGGAAGCTGAGGAAAGAGCAATCAAGACGGATATGAAATCGCCGCATGAGCTGATGATCTATGCGGATGAGAGTCGTATCCGGCAAATGATCATTAATTTGACAGGCAATGCGCTGGAGCATGCCCGCAGCAGCGTGCGCATTATAATTGGCATCAATGAAAGCAAAACGATGGTCCATATTGTTGTTCAGGATGACGGCATGGGGATGGAGGAAGAGGAGCTTGGCCGAGTGTTTGACCGGTTTTACCGGGGGAAGAGAAATAACAAAAGCAAGAGCGGGAGCTCAGGGCTGGGACTGGGACTTGCCATCGCACGTGAATTTGCGCACGCTCATCGCGGTACAGTAGAAGTAGCCAGCCGATACGGAGAAGGGACACGATTCTTCGTTGAGCTGCCAATTATGAATGATTGAGAGACGATTGCTTCTCCACTCGCCTGAAGTCGTATTCAGGCGAGCACGTTCAGGAAGGCCTGAACTGCGAAGCCGTTTACCCTTGTGTTGGGCCGGAGTCTAACGAATTCCAGCAGCGTTATTTCAACGAAAATAGCCAATTTTCTCTTATATCGAAACTCTATAACCCTATGCGTGTCCGCGAACCTCGAAACAGCTCAATGTATATGAAATTTCATACACAATACGCAGAAATGCCCCGAAAAAACACAATTGTATATGAAAATTCATACAGAATTGGTCGGCGTCTCCTCAGAACGTCTCAATGTATATGAAATTTCATACACAATACGCAGAAATGCCCCGAAAAACACAATTGTATATGAAAATTCATACAGAATTGGTTGGTCCCCCTCAGAAACGGCGCTATCAAAAAATAGCATTTGCCTCGTTAAAAAGTACTTGTTTCAGTTTTTCAACAGCCTGATTTCATGCATCTAGTTTGGTGGTTTTAGGCGAAAATGCAAATTTAAAGGAAAACATCAGGCCGTTGAAAAACGCTAACGGAACTAAGACACGCTATTGTATGGAAATCAGCTTATTCTAAAATCTAAAGGAACTGAGAAAACTTATTTACTCAAAATCACTACCTAAACGGGGGAAAGATGACCTATAGCGCTCGACAGTTCCGTTACAGTTTTAAACCACCTTTTTATTGCTAAATAGAGCCTCTCAATTCCGTTACAATTCACACATAGAGCCGCTAATCTCCGTTACAATTCACACATAGAGCCGCTAATCTTCGTTACAATTTAAAATGAGCTGTTTTTGTTGAAATAGCGCTTGTCAGCTTCGTTAGAATCCGGCGCCCTTGGCTGGCTGGACAAAAATAAAGTTAGCTTAATTAGCATCGGCATAAGCACTGCAACAAACAAGAAGATCGCCTTTCTTGCCTGCGTACCAAGGAGAATGGAGATCTTCTTTTATTTTGGGCACGGGTGCTCTTCCCATAAAACTGATTTTGCTTATCACGAAGCATGGAGACATACGTTCGTTGAAGTTTCTGGGGTAGACAGTGGTATCCGAAAAAGGATTTTGCGTAATTATTAGGCTGTAAGCGGGCTGAGACGAGACAGGCGTATGGGGGGAACAGGCACGACAGATGTTTTTTTATACTAAAACAATATTTACTGGAACATTTAGGAAGATACCGCCGTCTAGAGGATGAGCATTGCATTATGTTTATAAAAAAAAGGAGTGAGTGCTTGTGGGCTTTTTTAAAAAAGGCAGGACAGCATGGGCTATCGGACTAATAGCAGTATGTGTTATAGGCGTATGGTGGTATCAATGGCTTCAGCATCAATCGGCTCCAATTACAGTGACCAGCCTAGCGCAATTGGACAAACCTGCAAGCAAAGAACGAGCGCACGCGCTTATCCAAACCTTCAAGATTGACGAGGCTGTCGGAAAAGCGGACGTAATTGCTGAAGTTGAAATTTTGAATGCTGTAAAGGAAATGTATGAACCGGGCAACAAGACGATTTTTTCCGCAAAGGTTGTGCAGCCAATTAAAGGCGAGGTTGAAGCAGGCTCCGAAATTTATATTATGCAGGAAGGCAACAGCAAGGTAGCATTTAATGATGCGCCGCAGTTCCAAGGAAAAGAAAAATATATTCTTATTTTAATGAAAGCCGTCGGAATGGATAACGACGATACGTACTGGATTCTTGGTTCGGAAACTGGCGTATATGAGGTGGTTGACGAGCATACCGTTGTGAAATGGGCCAAGCCGGAAGAGGCATTCGCATCTATTGAAGCAAGCCAGGCACAATTGAAGACAAATAAGGCAGCACAGACCACCATGAATAAGCTAAAGCAAATGCATACTCAATTCATAAATAAAAACCAGTTCGAGCAAATGCTGCGAGCTGAAATGGAAGGGTAGGTATTCGTATGAAATTACAGGCAAAATATTTCGTTATGCTATGTATGCTGCTAATAGCAAGCAGCTTCCCATTTCATACCTCAGCCCATCCAGCAGGCGTTGTATGCCAGAGCGGCAGTGAAATGCTAGGCTGGAGAGTGAATTGCAGCAGTCATCAAGCAACAGCAAGCTTCAAATGGTATACCCCGATTCCGGATTCGTCCATTGCTGTGGATTATCGCTACCGCATGGCCGTAAATGCGGCAGCGAACAAGTGGAAGGATACCGTTACGATTACGAATTCCACTTCCAGCACGAATAGCGGTTATATTTATACATTCAATGATTCGAATACATCCATCGTTGGGGTGTTCCATGATTACACCTCAAATGGGCAAGGCCATCTGATTTCCTGGAAAATAAAATTCAACAAGACGGTAATGGATTCGTTTACAGTAGCCGAAATGGCGGTAGTTGCAGCACATGAACTTGGACATGCCATAGGCTTGAGAGACTTGGAATCAAGCGGAAATACAGATAAGCTAATGTATGCTTACTGGCCGTTTACAGCAGTTTCCCCTACCGATAAAGATAAAATAGGCGCCAAGGAAGCGACCAAGAGCTAAGCTTTGTACAGACAAGCCCTTTCTTAAGAATAGGACGTCCCAAAATAATCGGTGTTCTCCCATTGCAGCTGCTTGCGATATTCTCCGGGAGGTACGCCGGTTATTTTTTTGAACATGCGGATAAAGGAGGTTACGTTGCGGTAACCGATTTGCAAGCTGATATCCTGAATGTTTAATGCAGTATCCGATAGCAGCTGCTTGGCTTTGCGAATACGAATGGCATTCAGATGCTCGCTGAAGTTTGTGCCTGTTTTTTCTTTGATATAAACAGAAAGATAGGCAGGCGACAGCTGCATCATATCCGCCAGCTCATCCAGCGACAGATCTTCTGCAAAGCGCTGTTCGATATGGTTCATAATAATTGAAATAGTAGAAGGCTGGTCTTCTTTTTTAGCTTGAATAATGCTTGTGCTGATGCGGAACAGCTGGCAAAAATAATGACTGAACTGCTCAATCGTCCAGCATTCCCGGATCTGGTCTGTCTGCATATCGCGAAATGCTGTAATCTCATCGCTTCCATAAGCCTCCAAAATTTTCGCAACACCATTTAAAATGCTTTCGGCAAGCTGCTGCAGCTGGGCGACAGTAGTCAGGCTGCCGCGGCACTGCTCCAGTGCTTGATTCAAGTAAGAGATGCAAAAGGATGTATTGCCAGCCTGCAAATTGGCATAAAGCTCTTGTTCCTGCTGCAGTGAAAGAATAAACGGATGAGCAGAAGCGGCCGCCTCGCGAATGATTTGACATTCATCAATAGGCTTGGCAGAACGAACAAGCTGAAGCACCTCCTCATACGCTTTGTTGAACTCACTGGATCCTCTATAAACACTGCTGATCGAGACGGCCACGATATAATGCTCATTGTCCCGATCCACAATGCGTTTAATTTTGGACATTGCCTCATCCAGCTCATCCGTCCAATCGGCCGCTTGCACAATGGACAAGATCTGATTATTTTCGATTTGCAGTGTATGAGTGCCCTGTAAATGCTCAGAAATCGTGACATCAATGTATTTCTTTAAGTAATAAGCAATTTTATGCGGCTGCCCTTGATTCATTTGTGCCGTTTCAGGCGTATTGCGCAAATGCAGATGGAACAGCACAATATAGAAGGCTTCGTTCATTAATGCGATGTCCCGCCATTCATGTATATCTGACGTTATCGCCTTTAACTTATTGATATAGCCGTAGTGAGTTAACAGCGACTGCTTCTCAGCCAGCTCCTTATTGATATTGTCCTTTTCTTTTATAAGCTCATGCAAATTACGATGGATCAAATCGAGCTCATGAATATCGCTTTGCTGTAAAATTGGTTTTTGCTGCATGATCGAATTCATAATTTGGTGAAGAGGGCGATGGAGTTTACGGCTGAAAAATATAGAAATCATTAGGCCAAGCAAGACGGATGCGGCAACCATAATAAACATCGTTATACTTGCTGTCCTAGCTCCTGCAGTCATATGTGAATACGAAACGACGGTAATAAAGGTAAGGTTATTCATTGTATCCCGCTCTTTAAAAAAATATTGATCCCCTACAAGCCTGTAGCCCTCATCAGCTGGAAATAAAGGAATATCCTCAACGGAAATCGTATCGGAAGACCGGTACAATATCGTTCCATCCTCATTCATAATGATGAATTGCCGATCATCCTCTTTGTTAAAATACATCTCTTTCAGCTTGGTTGCGTCCAAAAAAGCGATCGTCTGGTAATTCGACGAAGGGGTGTGGAAGGAAAGCGGTATAAGCGACATTTCCTTGTTTTCGTTTAAACCGGCAATTCGAAAGCTGCGCTCCTTGTGAAGCTTATATCCTGCACCTGCTGTACCAAGCTCCTCCCAAAACGCTAATGGATAATCATCGTTCACGAAAAAATGTGAAAACATCAGCTGCGCATCCAAGCTGCCTTCTTTTTCTACAATTACAGAATCGGATTTATAGTAAACAGCTAGATTTTCCAAATAAAGCATCGGATTATAGGCATGTGTCCGCAATTCCTTGAGCAGCTTGATTACGGAATAATATTCAAGATTTTCTTTGTCCTTCGTCAATGTCTGCTTGTTAAATGCAACTACATATTCATTATAGTAAAGGTCGAACAGCATCGATTTGACACGTTCAAAATGGGTCTGGTAACGCTCTGTCGTATTGCGCAGCAGCATTTGATTATTTTGAATAACCTCGTTCTGCAGGCTCTTATTAAACAGTTGAAAGGAGAAAAGATGAAAGCTTGCCAGCAGCAAAATGATAATCAGAAAACATAAATAAATGTTGAAAATAAATGAACGCCGTTTTCGGAAATATTTAAGCAACAGTGCATAGCTCCCTTCCAATCTTAGTTACAAAATTAACCTATATTAAGGCTAGTTTACTTTAGTATGGTTTTGAAATGTACAGTTTTTTAGAAACTTAGCAATATCTTAAAAATCAAAAGAACTGTAAATGATCTAAATATTTGTTAATAGGCTATATATCGCCCTTTTGCTATGATCGGACCAGACTAACGGAAAGGGGGTGAAGGCATGACAAATGAGCCTTTCATTCTGGAGCAGGGTGCTGCGCGGAATAAGAAAAGCAAATGGTCTGGCGTGAAAAGGCAAATTAAAAAAAACGGGGATCTATACATACTCATACTTCCGGTTCTAGTGTTTTTTATTATTTTTGAGTATACACCCATGTATGGCGTTCAAATTGCATTTAAAGATTTTTTTGCGAATAAAGGAATCGTTGGCAGCCCGTGGGTTGGTTTAAAGCATTTTGAACGTTTTTTTGACAGCTATTATTTCGGGCGGCTCATTTGGAACACTTTAGGAATTGGACTCTATCAGCTGCTTGTTGGCTTTCCTGTGCCGATTATTTTGGCACTGCTCATTAATGAAGTACGATCAAAGAAATTTAGCCGCTTCGTACAGACTGTTACGTATGCGCCGCATTTTTTATCGACAGTAGTTATGGTAGGCATATTGTTTATTTTTTTATCGCCAGAAACGGGGCTAGTTAATAAACTGATCGTTATGCTTGGCGGTCAGCCCGTACATTTCCTCACGCTGCCTGCCTGGTTTAAAAGCATTTTTGTCGGCTCTGGTGTTTGGCAGCAAATGGGCTGGAGCTCGATTATTTACATCGCTGCTTTGACATCGATTGATCCGCAGCTTCATGAAGCGGCCAGAGTCGACGGAGCCAGCAGATGGCAGCGAATCCGCCATATTAATTTACCTGGCATTATGCCAACCATTATGATATTGCTCATACTTAACATGGGCTCATTGCTTGGCGTTGGATTTGAGAAAGTGTTTTTAATGCAAAATTCGCTCAATTTGCCTGCCTCCGATGTCATCTCAACGCATGTGTATAAGAAAGGGATTATAGATGGTCAGTACAGCTATTCTGCAGCAGTTGGCCTTTTTAATTCCGTTGTCAATTTTACACTGCTTGTAACCGTTAATTTGATTACAAAAAGAGTAAATAAGACGAGCCTTTGGTAGGTAAGGGGGAACAAAATGGTTGCACAATCAAGGGGCGAAAAATTATTCGAATGGGCTGTTCATGCTTTGCTTATCTTTATTGTCATTATTGTGCTGTATCCGCTGTTGTTTGTATTAATGGCTTCCATCAGCAATCCAGGAGCGGTTATGCGAGGCGAGGTGTGGTTATGGCCCGTGGATATTACCTTTTCGGGTTATGATAAAATTTTCCACAACAAAGAAATATTGACCGGCTACTGGAACACAATTGTATATACCGTGGTGGGAACGGCTATTAATCTGGTTATGTCCATTGCCGCTGCGTATCCGCTCTCACGAACCGATTTTTATGGGCGGCGAATCATATCCTTTATGATGATTTTTACGATGTTTTTTAGCGGCGGCATGATTCCTACGTATTTGCTTGTAAAAAGTCTGGGGATGCTCAACTCCATGTGGGCGCTCATTCTGCCTGGAGCAGTATCGGTCTATAACATTCTTATCATGAGGACATTTTTTCAAAATACGATACCTAGCGAGACACAAGAGGCCGCCAGCATAGATGGCTGTTCCAATCTAACGACCTTAGTCCGGATTGTGCTGCCCTTGTCATTGCCAATTATCGCCGTTATGATTTTGTTTTATAGTGTCGGACATTGGAATGCTTATTTTAGCGCCATGATTTATTTGAACGACCGCGAGCTGTATCCGCTGCAGTTGTTTCTGCGCGAAATTTTAATACAAGGGCAAATGCAGGAAATGCTGGGTGTTGGCGATGATACCAATTCCAATATCGTGATGGAAGGCGAAGCGATTAAATATGCCATTGTCATTGTAGCGAATCTACCTGTATTGATGCTGTATCCATTTTTGCAAAAATATTTTGTTAAAGGCGTTATGATCGGAGCTGTAAAGGGCTAATTATATCAAATGGGCAGAGGGGAAGGCTGAATAATGAAAAGTACAAAGTGGATCGTTAGTCTATTAATTGTAACGATGCTAGTTGGCTTATTGTCGGCATGCAGCGGAAATTCTAAGGGGAAGACAGAGGAGCCGGCAAATGATGCGAATTTTAATGAAACGGGCTTTCCTATTGTAAATGAACCGATTGAGCTGACGTTTTTTACGGGGAAAGCTGCAACTAACGGCAACAACTTTTCCGAGACATTAGTATGGAGCGAGTATGAGAAAAAAACGAACATAAAAGTGAATTTTGAGCTGGTCCCTTTCGAGAGCCTTACGGAGAAACGGAATTTGGCGCTGGCAGGCTCCAATTATCCTGACGCTTTTTATAGCGCTCGGGTTCCAGCGGCCGACTTGATGAAGTACGGAGCGGCAGGCACTTTTATTAAACTGAATGATCTTATCGATCAGCATGCTCCTAATTTCAAAAAACTAATGGAAAAATACCCGGATTTAAAGAGAGGGCTGACGATGCCGGATGGCAATATTTATTCGATGCCTTCTTTTTACGGGCCAGAATTTCTGCCGATGCTTATTGGCACTCCTTTATGGGTGAAGCAAAGCTGGCTTGATAAGCTGGGTATGGAGGAGCCGACGACAACGGACGAGCTGTACCACTATTTGAAAGCTGTAAAAGAGACAGATTTGAATGAAAATGGCAAGGCGGACGAGATCCCATATGCAGGGACGGGCATTGCTCCACTAATCGAGCAGCTAAATGGCGCTTGGGGATTTGGAAATCGCGGCTTAGGTCATAAATTTGTAGACCAGTATGACAATAAGCTCCGTTTTTATCGTACGGACCCTAAGTATAAGGAAGTCATTGATTATGTTCGAAAGCTTTATGAAGAAGGACTAATCGATAAAGAGATTTTTACAATAAAAACAGCTGCTTTGTATGCAAAAGGCCAGGAAGGCGTATTTGGGGCTACAATTAATCCAAGCCCGAAAACACAATTAAACCAAGAGGATTATATTGGATTAGGAGCCTTGAAGGGGCCGTACGGCGATCAAATCTACTCTCATTTAAAGGTGCCTTTAGTTTGGCCGGGAGCATTTGTAATTACAGATAAAAACAAGCATCCGGAAGAAACGATTCGCTGGATGGATTACTTTTATGGCGATGAAGGAGCAACCTTCTATTTCATGGGTGTAGAAAATGTAACCTATACCAAATCAGCTGACGGCGAGCTTGAATTCGTGGAAGATATTACGAAAAATAAGGATGGCTTGACTATGGATCAAGCGCTTGCGAAATACATTACTTGGCTTGGCGGAAGCTATCCTGGTTATGTGCAGAAGCAATATTTCAAAGGTTCGGAATCACTTCCGGAATCTGTTGCGGTTGGCAAAAAGGCTGAACCGCATAAAGTAGAAGAGTTGTGGAATAAATTCAACTTTACAGAAGAAGAGCTGGATTTCATGTCGACTGTAGGAAGCGACATAGAAACGTACATTTCGGAGATGGAAGCCAAATTTATTACAGGCACGGAGCCGATGAGCAATTGGGATAAGTATGCAGAAGCAGTTAATAAGCTTGGCGTGGACAAGTATATGAAAATTTACAATGATGCATATACACGTTACAGCAGCAGCCAATAACACTGCTCTAGTGTACAATTACCAAAAACAAAGACAACACTGTCATTCAGCGTTGTCTTTGTTTTTTCTTTTGCTTTTGCCAAGATTGCCGCGCAGCAATGTGAACCATACCCACACGCCGTTGACGAGCATAAGTATGGAGGAGATTACAAATAGTCCACGAATGCCTATGTAGCCTGTGAGCGCGCCGCCTGCAATCGGTCCGATCATATTGCCAAGACTGAGCGTGCTGCTGTTGAAGCTGTATGCCCGGCTTTCCATGCCATCAGGCGTATACTTTCGAATTAAAGAATTGACTGTTGGAATCAGACCGCCTAAAAACAAGCCTAAACCGAAGCGTGCCAGCAGCAGCTGCCACACTGTAGCGGCGTATACTTGCGGAATGAATGCGAGCGCCGCGCCAATTAAACAGACCGCCAAAATCCGTTCGGCACCGATCCGGTCGCTAAGCTTGCCGAGCACTGGAGATGCAATCAGATTTGACAAGCCGGTAACGGAGCCGACAAAGCCTGCCCAAAATGCCAAGTTAGCGGAAGTGCCATGCAGCTCTTGCACAAAGAGCGGTATTTGCGACATGGGGCTCATATTGGCAAATTGGATAAATAAAGTAACACCGAATAAGGCAAGCAGCTGAGGAATGCGGCTAATTTCCATAAAGCCGCCAATAACAGACGTTTGCGGGACAGATGCGGCCTTTTCCCGATCAAATGACTCCTTTACAATAAAAAGAGCCAGCAAAGAGGCGGCAAACAGCAGTGTTCCGGTTAAATAAAAGATAGGCCTAAAGCCGATGACATCAGCTAATAGCCCGCCGATAAGTGGACCGAGGATTGTACCTGCGATCGCGCCGGACTGGATTGATCCCATCGCAAAGCCCATTCGCTCCTTAGGTGTAGTGGCCGAGATGAGTGCAATAGAAGCGGGATTGAATCCGGAAATCGTACCGTTAAGCATGCGCAGCACGAGCAGGTGCCAGGGCTGAGTGGCAAAGCCCATCATAAGCACTACGGTTGCCATGCCGAAGCCCGAACGGAGAATCATCAGTTTGCGCCCATAGCGATCAGCATATTTGCCCCATATAGGCTGAAAAATAAAAGCAGTAACAAAGTTGCCTGCAAAAATAATGCCAGCCCATAGTCCGATCTCATGTGTATCAGACAGTCCGAGATCACTTTGCAAGTAAAGGGGAAGGAACGGTATAATCATCGTCATTCCAGCCATTACAAGAAATTGACCAAACCAGAGTACAACAAGATTCTTTTTCCATTGTTCCATATAAGTAGTATAACACAAATGTTTAATTTTGATGAAGAAACGACAGATGAGGGGGGCAGCCCCCAGTATTCGCGGTTAGATTGTCAAACTATTGTCATAGGAACTCCTTAACGGCGGTTGTTAGCGTTTGTAAAAAGGGGCATAATGATTATTAGACTATAATACATAGAAAAGAGGAACGGCAATGACTTATAACGACCGTTTCATTCGAGCATGTCGAAAGGAACAAATCGATCGTTTGCCAGTATGGTATATGCGTCAAGCAGGTCGCTATGATCCGGATTATCGCAAAATTAAAGAAAAATATTCTTTGCTGGAAATTTGCAAGCAGCCTGAGCTTGCGGCGGAAGTCACATTAATGCCGATTAAAAAACTGGGCGTGGATGCAGCAATTTTATACTCGGATATTATGAATCCGGTAGCTTCGCTGGGCATTGATTTTGATATTGTTGCAAACGTGGGTCCGGTTATTCATAATCCGATCCGTTCGGCAGCTGATGTGGAACGCTTGAAGCCGATTGATGTAGAGGGAGATCTCGGGCATGTGCTAGAGACGATCCGCATATTGGACCGTGAGCTGGACGTGCCTCTCATTACTTTCGCAGGCGCGCCGTTTACTATTGCAAGTTATTTGATAGAAGGCAGACCGTCCAAAAACTATTTGCGTACGAAAGCATTGATGTATAGCGAGCCTGAAGTTTGGCATAAACTGATGGAAAAGCTGGGCGATATGGTAATCGCCTATACGCGTGCCCATATAGCCAATGGCGGGAAGGCATTTCAAATTTTTGACAGTTGGGTAGGGGCGTTGTCGCCAGCTGATTTCAGCAAATTTGTGCTTCCTACCATTGAGCGTATATTCGAAGAGCTATCGGACTTGGAACAGCCCAAAATTTATTTCCCGGGCGTAAGCTCAGGAGAGCTGCTGCCGCATTTGGTTAATGTGAAGGCGGACGTCATCGGTCTGGACTGGCGCGTATCGATCCAAGAAGGAAGACGCAGATTGGATCACGGCTTCGCGGTACAGGGCAATCTTGACCCGACGGTGCTGACGGCGCCGATGTCTGTCATAGAATCTTATGCAGCCGAAATAATAGATCAGGGTATTGAAGAACCAGGCTTTATATTTAATTTGGGTCACGGCTTATTTCCGGAAGCATCACTAGAAAAGCTGGCACAGCTGACTGCGTTTGTCCATTCCTATTCTGAAAAAGCTATTGCTGCCCGCCAAGGAGGAAATCGTTAATGTCTAATTCGTCTAATAAAATCGGCGTACTAGTTATGTCCTATGGAACACCACAATCTATGGATGATGTGGAAGCTTACTATACTCACATTAGACGTGGACACAGGCCGACAGACGAGCAGCTGAATGAGCTGAAAATGCGGTATGAAGCGATTGTTGGCGGAGTTTTCCCGCTTCGGGAGAATACGAATGGCCAGGTTGCCGGTTTGCAGGACAAGCTGGAGCAGCTTGCACCAGGCCAATATGTATGTTTTCAAGGCTTGAAGCATGCCCAGCCATATATTGAAGACGGCGTTGAGGCAATGGCTGCCGCAGGTATAAAACGAGCGGTCGGCATCGTTCTTGCTCCTCACTATTCCGTTATGAGCGTAGGCGGATATATCAAGCGTGCTGAGCTGAAGGCGCAGGAGCTTGGCATTGAGATGACCTTCGTGAAGAGCTATCATATGCATCCAAAGCTGCTGCAGGCTTTGACAGAGCGCGTCGAGTCCGGACTTGCCAAGCTGGCTGAGCGCAAAGGCGACAGCAGCAATGTTAAAGTATTGTTCAGCGCCCATAGCCTGCCCGAGAAAATACGCGAGCTAGGCGATCCTTACGAAGCGCAATTGCTGGAAACTTCGTCTGCTATTGCAAAAGCTGCGAAAATTGAAAACTGGCAGTTTACATGGCAAAGCGCAGGACAAACAAAGGACCCGTGGCTCGGTCCAGATATATTAGAAACATTGGCTGAGGTTAAGCAGGCTGGTGTAGAGGCAGTGCTGGTAGCGCCTGTCGGCTTCGTTTCGGATCATTTGGAAGTTATGTACGATCTTGATATTGAGGCGCAAGCAGAGGCCGGCAAGCTTGGACTTGTGCTGGAGCGCATTGCGATGCTTAACCGGGATCCTTTGTATATGGAGACGCTGGCGGAGTCTATTATCGATAATGCAGCAGCAAGCGAGAAGAAATAGACACAATCCCATTATTACGTTGTATAATGAGAGAATCGGCAATATCTGCTGGAGCAGATAACGATTCTCTCATTATTTTTTTGTGAAGGGGTAGACGCCATCATGATTTCTCGTTCGGAGAAGCACCAGCAGGCCAAAGCGGACCGCCGGCGCAAAGCTAGGAAGCTGGCGGTTGTGAATTCCATATTGTTTATTAGCGTTATCATAATTGCTGCAGTGGCCTTTGTGCCTGGCAAGGAAGGGCGATATGCTGAACAAATACCATACATAGGCGAAAAGCTGGATTGGATTATCGAGACCAGCACAGCGTGGATGAAGCCTGACGGCGACGGGAAAAATATGGCTGCTGAACAAAATGGAAAGAAGGATGATGAAAAGGGAAACAGCCCGTCTGATTCCAAGCAAAATCCTGCTGATGACGAAAGCTCGGCTAATGGTGAAGAGCAGGAATTTACGGAGGAGCCTGACGGCAATAGCCAGCAGGCTGGCTCTGAGGTGATAGAAGAGGAAGAAGGCGGATTCACGCCAGTTGACGGCGCAGCGACGGTAAGCATGTCCTTTGTAGGCGATATATTAATTGAAGAGTATGTGCAGCCTTTTGTAAATTTGCACGGCTACTCTTACTTATTCGAGAAAGCGCTGCTTTATTTGAGTGAGCCGGATCTTACGATCGGCAATTTGGAGATGCCGATTACAACGAGAGGCGTTCCCTCAACGCAGAAATATGTTTACAAGGGCTCGCCGGAAGTGATTAAACCGCTGTTGGATGCCGGATTTGATATCGTGAGCCTGGCTAACAATCATGCGCTTGATCAAGGAATTGAAGGGCTGCAGGATACGATTGCACACTTGGACAAAGCGGGACTTGAGCATGCCGGGACCGGTAATAACGATACAGAGGCGTATGCTCCTGTAATAAAAGAAATGAATGGCATGAAGATTGCTTTCGTCTCGGTTAGCAAGGTCATCCCTTATGCGGAATGGAAAGCGACTGCCAATCGGGCTGGCGTTGCTGATTCCTATGATGAAAAACGGGCAGTTGCTGCAGTTGAGGCAGCCAAGCAAGCTGCCGATCTTGTCGTCGTGCTTGTGCATTGGGGCACGGAACGCACGACCGAGCTGAACAGCGATCAGCTGAGGCTGGGCAAAGCTTATATCGATGCCGGAGCAGATTTGATTATTGGCAATCATCCTCATATTCTTCAAGGCTTCGAGCAGTATAAAGGCAAATGGATCGTATACAGCCTGGGCAATTTTATTTTCTCCTCTTATCCGAAGGACGCTGAAGCGGAGACGGGCGTGCTTGATGCTGTGTGCACAAAGGATGGCCATTGCGAGCTGAAGTTCAATCCAATGCTAACGGTTAAGGCGCAGCCGGCGCCTATGGAAGCAGAAGCAGCGGCAGCGCTGTTCAATAAGCTGGAAAGCATTTCGATCGGAGCGAAGGTTTCGTCTGATGGAAGAATTACAGCCAAAAAGTAATGGAATGCTACGAGCAGCAAGCTTGGTAAATCAGCTGACAAGCTTTCAAGGCGCAGACAGCATGAGCATGATTGAAGCAACTGGGCAGAGGGAAGGAAGAAAATAGATGGTAGGCTGGATAGATGAGTGGTGGCTGCGGCTTTTACTTGGCTTGGCCGGAAGCAGTGTAATAGGCTTAGCTGCCTATCGCATGCGAGCATTATCCGTATCAGGGGCAATTTCGGCGATCGTTATGGGAACAGGCTATGTAACTTTAGGCGGGCCGATCTGGATTGCATTGTTGGTTACTTTTTTTGTAACCTCAACCGGCTGGTCGAAGTGGAAGCGCAAGCACCGGGCTAAGGCCAATGCAGAACAGAAATATGAAAAGTCCGGACAGCGTGATGCCGGACAAGTATGGGCAAACGGCGGACTCGGGTTGCTGCTCTGTCTGCTGAACGCGTGCTGGGGCCATGAGCTGTGGCTATTCGCCTATATAGGCGTCATGGCGTCCGTTAATGCCGATACTTGGGCGACTGAGATCGGCTCGCTGAGCCGCAGCGCGCCTCGTTCATTGATGACCGGTCAAGCGGTAGAGGCGGGAACGAGCGGCGGAGTAACCTGGCTTGGCAGCGCTGCAGCGCTCGCAGGCGCCGCCTGCATCGGACTGGTTGCAGCGATATGGTTCGATACGCTGCATATCGTTTGGCTGGCGGCTGCTGCCGGTTTTATTGGCGCGTATGCGGACTCCTTTCTGGGAGCTACGGTGCAGGCGATGTACCGCTGCCCAAGCTGCGGCACGGAGACAGAACGCGCTCATCACTGCGGCAGCGCAACCAAGCCGCTGAGAGGCTGGGCTTTTTTAAACAATGATCGGGTCAATATGACGGCGTCGGTCATTGCAGGAGCTGCCGCTGCATTTATTGGCGGATTGATCTGAGCAAAAAGGCGACCAGGGCATTGAAGCCCAGGTCGCCTTTTTTGAAAGTATAGGAAAGTATAAGTTTTCACCTTATACCTGTTCTATATTTCATCGGTAAACGCGCCTCCATCGTTCAAGCGAAGGACGGAGGCGCCGTTTATCCTTGACTATTTATTGCTTGTCAGCTGCTCCATTTGAGCAATCAAATTTTCAAACACGCTCATCGCTTGTTTAATCGGCTCAGGCGATGACATATCGACGCCGGCTTTGTTCAAAATGTTAATGGAGAAGTCGCTTCCGCCGCTCTTAAGGAAGCCCAGATACCGTTCAACAGCAGGTGTGCCTTCCTCTAGAATTTGCTTGGAGAAGCTTGTAGCTGCTGAGAAGCCGGTCGCATATTTGTAGACGTAGAAGCTGGTGTAGAAATGTGGAATGCGCGCCCATTCCATTTCGATATCCTTGTCGATAACCATGCCCGGACCATAGTATTTTACGTTCAAATCATAATAAATTTCGCTCAGCAGCTGAGGCGTCAATGCTTCGCCTTTCTCAGCGCGGTCATGAACAATCATTTCGAATTCCGCAAACATCGTTTGACGGAAAACCGTCGTGCGGAATTGATCCGCATAATAGGTGAGCAAATACATTTTTTCTTTCGGATCGGTGGACTTGTTCAGCATATAATGCATCAGCAGCGCTTCGTTTAAAGTAGAAGCAACTTCAGCCAGGAAGATCGTATACTGGGCATCACGGTATTTCTGATTCGTGTCCGAGTAATAGGAATGCAGCGCATGGCCCATCTCGTGCGTCAACGTAAACATACTGTTGAGATTGTTTTTATGATTCAGCAGCACGTACGGATGAGTGCCGTAAGCGCCCCAGCTGTAAGCTCCGCTGCGCTTGCCCTCGTTCTCATATACATCGATCCAGCCGTTGTTGAAGCCTTCCTGCAGCACCTTCAAATAGTCCTCGCCAAGCGGCTTTAAGCTTTCGCTGATCGTTTTCTTCGCATCCTCATACGTGATGTCCATGTCGAATTGCTCAACGAGCGGAGAGAACAAATCGTACATATGCAGCTCATCTAAGCCGAGCAGCTTTTTACGAAGATCCATGTAGCGATGCATAAGCGGCAAATGCTCATGGATCGTATCGATTAAATTCGTATAAACTTCCTTCGGAATATTATCTCCGTAAAGCGACATATCAAGGGCTGAATCAAACTTGCGGGCATTCGCGTAAAAGACATTCTTAGTTATGTTCGCATTAAGCGTCGCCGCAATTGTATTTTTAAGCTTGCCATATGTGTCATACATCGCTTTAAAGGCATTTTGTCTAACCTCGCGATTTTTGCTTTCAAGAAACTGTATGTAACGGCCGTGTGTAAGCTCAATTTCCTCGCCTAGTTCATTTTTAACTTTAGGAAATTTCAAATCAGCATTGTTCAACATATTGAAGATCGTTCCCGAAGCCGAGCTGATATTGCCGACCTGGGCCAATAGCGCTTCTTCGTTTTTGGATAAAATATGAGCTTTCTGGCGGCGCATTTCCTCCAGTGTATGGCGGTAATCGGCCAGCTGCGGATCAGTGATAAATGCTTCTAAGACATCATCGGACAAGCTTAATACTTCCGGTGTGATGAAAGATAGCGCTTCGCTTATTTGTACGCTCAACTTTCTCGATTTCTCTGACAAAGACTGATATTTTGGCTCGGCTGTATCCTCGTGATGGCGCATATTTGCGTAAACATATAGCCGCTCTACCATTAAGGACAGTTCATCCTCGAGCTCGAAGCAGGCTTTAAGCTGCTTGGCATCATTTAATGTGCCATGAAATTTTTGAATATCTTTAATAAGGGCAGAAGCTTTGCTGTACTCCTTGTCCCAATCCTTCTCGCTAGCAAAAATATCTTCCAGCTTCCAGCGGCTGTCTACAGGCGTTTCTGAACGTTTTGGTACGTGATTCATCGAACTCCTCCTTAAATTTTCGGTTTGAGACAAAGCGGCTTCTGCTTGTCTAGTTGGAACATTCGTAGGGCTGCTGCCAGTTACAAAAGTTAATGCCAGCAGCAAAGCAAGCCATTTCATTATATTCATCGCCTCCAAGGCAGTTTGTCGCTACTGTGCCCTGAAGACGTTGAAATTATTCATAGCGCTGCATGATTTAAGTTTATGCTGCACCTAATTTAAAGAATGAATAAACAATTAGAAAAAACGAAAAAGCAATTAAAGCGATGGCTGTCAACGCAAGAGGCCTTCTTGCTTTCTCCGGAAGCGAATCGCGCTTCATAATCAGAATGGCGCCAAGACAGAAGGAGGCGATAATAAAAATAATAGTGGATGTCCAATCCATAACTTTTACACCTCTCTTAATGCTTGTATAATGGCTTCATATTGCTCTTCCTTGCCTATAAAATCCTCAGGCTTGAATCGCTTCTCCGCCCAGTTCATCAGCTCAGGGCGACTGAGGAAGGTGTGGCATTCTTCGCCCCATTGATCCGAAATTTCGCGTACAATTAAAGATTTCCCTTGTACTTCCACAGTTAACATATTGTATTTGTCCGTTTTATAAATTTGATGCTTTTTGAACATTATTGCTCCGCCTTTATTGGTTTTTTGTATTACTAACATCATAGCGATATTATGGCCTGTAAGCAATCTTTACCTCACGAAATCACAGCTTGAATAGATAATTAATTGACTGAAATTGGGTTAAGTCCTGTTTTATTGCATTTGCATTGCTGGAAATGTATAATAGAGCTTGTCTCACTTTATAGCGAGATAAGCTTTATATTTTCGGGAGGTTGTACAATTGAAAGGGATAGTTAAATGGTTTAACGCAGAAAAAGGGTACGGTTTTATTCAAGTTGAAGGCGGAGAAGATGTATTTGTGCATTTCTCAGCAATTCAAGGCGAAGGATTTAAATCTCTAGATGAAGGCCAAGAAGTTGAATTTGATGTAACTGAAGGCAATCGCGGAGCACAAGCTGCCAACGTGGTTAAGCTTTAATCCAATAACAATATCCACAGAGCGTATCTCTTTGGCGATAATTTCGCTAAGGAGCTGCGCTCTTTTTTTAGTTTTGTGAATAGGGGCGTACAGCTGCAGAGAAGCGGCAGCGTCCGCCTTTATAGGCCCATTTTATCCTTTACAGGGGTTATTCATTCAAAAAAATTAGATTACATCAGTGGTTGGAATCCGAAACTTGATCGTGGTATATATTTGAACGAAAGCCCTTCAATTTGTTCAGCCGCTTCTTCAAAAAGCGAGATACAGGCTGCGATTTGCACAGCCAGCTTCTGCTCAATGTCTGAATCTCCAGCTGGCAATGGTGAGTCCGGATTAGGATCGTTTCTGCCAGCAGCCACCCAATGGATTTCAGTCGGCAGGGCGATACAGCCGCTCAGGCAATCCCATAAAGCATCTAAATTATGGCCGTACCAGTCAGGCAGCTCAAGAGCATGCTGCAGCCAATGATGAATCGAATCAAATCGACTTATTTCGTCCTCGTATAGCGTAGTTATAGTCAATGCCGTCACGGTCCTTTCGCGGTAATATCAGTAAAGCTCTTGTAATGGTCAGTTGTCATATATATTAATCCGTCATTGGAAAAGACGATGCGGTCAGCGCCTCGGCCTCCGCTTTTATAATGGATATCCGCTTCATACCAGATGCGTCCTTTGGCGCTTGGGAGCAAGCCCTCTCGGTTGCCGAACCGGTCTCCGCCGATGCTTTTGCCGGGCGCAACCTTGTCTAAATTCAACTTTTTGGCATCCCATCCTAGTGCGCTAGCTTCAGACTTGGTTATAAAATTCGGCGGCAGCTTGCCGTTTGTTCTTAGGTATTCCGCAACCTCTGAAAAGGATGTAAGGGGTTTGCTATCGGTCGCTTCCTGATTCCCGGGATCACTCTGCTCAGCCGGAGGCGTTGCCGTAGGGCTGATTTGCGGCTTGCTGCTGGCACTCGAAAGCGGCTTTGCGCTTTGTGCGGGCTCAAGCTCATCCATTAGATTAAGCTGGCTGCAGCCACCCAGCACTACTGACAACAAAATAACGATAGAAGCGAGCCACAATGAAATGACGCGACTAGATGCTTTCAAAAAATTCATAATACAATCCTGCACTCCGTTCTCTTCAGTTTTTATCAATCAATAGTGTATATTATCGTTTTTTTATATATTCAGCAAATTTAATTCGATAGGCGCACAAAATCAGACTGTTGAAGAAGTGTAACAAGTACTTTACCACTATGGCAAACTTTGTTTTATGGACCCAGAACGAGCATAGGTGCTAACTACATTTCATGTATTTGGTTTTGAAAAAATTGGCTTTTTTGTGATTCTAAGAGGAAAACTGTATTTGGTTTGGCGGAATATGCAAAATATAGAGTAATTCAATAAAACTAGATACATGAAATCCATTTAGAATCTGGAATTCCTCAAAAAACACAAATGTATATAAAAATCATACTGAACCGGTCGGTGCCACCTCAAAACGTCTAATTGTATATGAAATTTCATACACATTACGCTGAAATGCCTCGAAAAACACAAATGTATATGAAAAATCATATAGAATCGGCCGGTGCCCCCTCAAAACGTCTAATTGTATATGAAATTTCATACACATTACCCTGAAATGCCCTAAAAAACACAATTGTATATGATAAATCATACAGAATCGGTAGGCGTATCCTCAAACCATTTTTATTTGGCACATTTCGCAGAGTAAGGTTTTTTTAATAGTTACGATTTTGATACTGTGATGATAGATAGCCACGGTCACGCTCCTTTCCGTGTCAATCGTCACAATGTTTTTCAATGGTATTTAATAACAAGTTCGTGTTTGCTATACTGATATCAAATAGCGTGGTTTTGGGAGGATAGTATGAACGAATTAGAGCAAATTGAAGAAAAGTACAATTTTACATACCCGAAACTATATAGACAGTTGTATTTAGATGGTATGTTGGATTCGGGCGGAGAATATGGGCGGGACTGGTACGAAAAGTATTATGCCAAATTAGCCCAAAACCCGCCTATGCTGTTCTTTGGCTTTGACTTTGAGCTGCTAAAATGGAACAGAATCGTTGAAGAAATTGAAGCATTCAAAGACCCTGACGATTATCGACAGACGAAACCAGAGTTTCAGTTTGTTCCATTTGGTCGACAAAAAAACGGAGATTTGTATGTGTTCCAATTCGATAGACAAAACGGTGAGGATGTACCTATTACCCTGATTTATCACGATGATATTACCGCTGTAGTTTTGGCGAAAAATTTACAGGATTTTATTTTTCGGAACTTGCTTGAAGATTTAACCATTATGAAGTATTCCAAAACAGCGAGTGGCGATTTGAAAGTCAATTCTGCTAACATATTAAAAACACACCGAAAGTATTTGAAGCATAGTCAAGTTGAAAAGTTGGAAGAAATATATGCTAGAGATGTTGTTGAATACATAGAAACGACCTCAACTGGGCGCGAATTGCCATTGGAAGGGCTAATCTCACACGATGAATTAAACCAAGTGTTAAAACAGGAAATTAGTTTTGACGGGCTGGACAACGAGTTTGAGTATTGCAATTTATAGACACGCACAAGACGTCAGCACGTTTACAGGCTGACGTCTTCGCTTTATCTTTTCGATTTAGTCTTCTGATTTATCTACACCCCAAAAATTATGATGCTTTGCATTCCCCAGATAGCGTGGCGGCCGTTGTAGCTTCTTCAGTCCGAAAGGAAACTGTGTTAGTCTGAAAATTTATTTTGCATAAAAATCATAAATAAAAAACCGATAGCTGCGATAATCGCAATGACTGAGGCTAAATTGTAGTAAAACAGCTTTCCAAGATGCTCGTATATAAAGCCGCCAGCGAGACCGCTGGTGAGCCCCGCAAGGCCAGTCCAAATAATGGCGTAGAGCGCCTGGCCAGACGTTCGGAATTGATCAGGTATAAGCTGAATAATATAGCGCATCGCTGAAGTGAAATAAATGGCGAAGGATACACTGTTGAGCAATTGCGAAGCTACAATCCATTCAGGCGATTGCAGCTGACCGAGCAGCCATAGCCGTACGGCATACATTATTGAAGCAAATACAAGGAGTGGAAGCTCTTTGAACTTATGGCCATATTTTCCGAGCAGGTACAAAATAGGTATTTCACTGGCGGCCGCGATCAGCATACTCATGCCGATCAAGGTGCTGCTTGCGCCCATGTGCCGGAGCGTTACGGTTAGAAAGCTTTCGTACATGCGATGTGATACAGAAACGAGGTATAGAATAAAGAAAAACAGCAAAACCTTTCGTTTGGCTAATAATCTGAAAAAACCGGAAAATTGTATTTTTTTAGCTGATCCTGTATGATCTTTAAGAAAAATGGCAAGTAAGAATGATATAAATATCGTGCAAAGCAGAATAGGCAGCGTCCATTCGGTGCCGATTTGCTTCAATAAAAAGCCGAATACGAGCGCGCTAACCGCAAATCCAAGCGACCCAAAGATACGAATCAAGGCATAGGGTATGCCAAGCTGCTTGCTATAGTGTAAAATGAGACTGTCGCTTAGCGGAGTAAGGGGAGTTTGGAAGAAGTAGAACCCCATCATAATAAAGCAGATTACAGTAAAGTGCGAAGTGGGCATTAAAAG
Organism: Paenibacillus sp. GXUN7292; assembly: GCF_050864975.1. Taxonomy (NCBI): domain Bacteria; kingdom Bacillati; phylum Bacillota; class Bacilli; order Caryophanales; family Paenibacillaceae; genus Paenibacillus; species Paenibacillus sp. GXUN7292. The sequence goes on from NZ_JBOZWO010000005.1 coordinate 56,668, forward strand.
TGTAATCATCATAAATTGTCCGGCGAACATCATGAGCAGAAGCTTACGAATCGTTTGAAACTTATCGCTGGCAATGCCCATAATTATATTTGCAAATATAGCGATGAAGGGGCCAGTAGCATAGAGTATGCCAATCTGGCTCTCTGTAAAGCCTTTTTCCAAAAATAGCAGCGGCATAAATGAAACAACTATTGCTGAAGTTGTATAGGTGGAGTAGGTGTATGCGCGCAGCGTGGTTGCTTGCTTGGAGTTAATGCTTGACCGTTCTTTAGGGAATGAGTGTGAAGACTGCAATAAATATTCACTCCGATTCTAGTAAAATAATGCTGTGACGATTAGTATATCATGGTTCGACCCTTTATGTTGGAATAGATTAAGTATCAAAATGGGTAGAAAATTACGTTTCAAAATGGTACATTTATTTGAGGAGCTTCACAAGTTGGTGAGATGATCGGTCAAGATTTAGATCGAAATAATCAAAATTTGGGAATAACGCAGTTTGTGACAAGCAAGAGGTGGAGGTACAACGTGATGCAAGCGAGCTATTCTAACAAACGTGTACCGCAAAGCACATTGAAGCTTATGCACCGCGTATACAAATACGTCCTGCCATCAGTAAAGCAAGAATTAACGCAGCTTCGCCAATTGGCTGAACGTATTCCTAGTGAAGAGCTTAGGACTCAAGCGCTCAACAGCATAAGAGATAAAAAATTCCACTGCCAGGGCGGAAGCGTATATGCTGTAGCGAATATGGCTTATTTGCCGATTCTAATTCCACTGATCGTCGCTCTGCAGACAATAAGCGATTATTTGGATAACTTATGCGATCGCAGCACTTCACTTGACCCAGATGATTTCCGCATGCTTCATCAATCCATGCTTGATGCAGCTACTCCCGGAGCCAGTCTGCAAAATTATTACATGCATAGGGATGACAGCGATGACGGCGGATATTTGCAGCATTTGGTGCGTACTTGTCAACAGCAGATTGCCAAGCTTCCGGCATATTCTATCGTTCAAGAGCAGGTGCTCGAGTTAATAGGCTTGTACAGCGATCTTCAAGTGTACAAGCATATTTGCACAGAATCGCGCGAAGTGAAGCTGCTCGAGTGGTGGAGGAAGCATCAAGCCTCTTATCCGCATTTGCAGTGGAATGAATTTGCTGCGGCAGCCGGCTCGACATTAGCTATGTTTTTATTGTTTCTGGCAGCAAGCGATGAGCATTTAACGCTTGCAGAAGCCGAGCAAATGAAAATAAATTATTTTCCACATGTATGCAGTCTTCATATTTTACTTGATTATTTGATTGATCAAGAGGAAGATAAGCAGGGTGGGGATTTAAATTTTTGCAATTACTATGAGAACGAAAGCTTAATGATTGAACGTTTGCAATTTATTGTTGGCCGTGCTAGGGAAGATGTGAAGCAATTGCCTGCTTCCAGATTTCATAGCTTAATTATAGAAGGCTTGCTTGCGCTTTATTTATCCGACCCTAAGGTTCGTGAGCAATCAGAAGTTCGTCATATATCCAAGCAGCTTATGAAAAACAGTACACTATCCCGTATATTTTTCTTTATTAACAGCCGCTGGATCAGAATTAGACGACTATGAATATTACAGTAAGTGGAGGAATTTACAATGTCTGCAGTCAAATCAATCGCAGTACTGACAAGCGGAGGAGATTCGCAAGGAATGAACGCAGCTGTTCGAGCTGTTGTGCGCAGCGCACATTACTATGGGCTTGAGGTCTATGGTGTGCAGCGCGGGTACCAGGGCCTCTTGAATGATGATTTGCGCCAAATGGATCTGCGCAGCGTTGGAGATATTATCCAGCGCGGCGGTACGATATTGCAAACAGCACGCTGCAAGGAGTTTGAAACAGCCGAGGGCCAGCAGCGCGCAGCTGAACTGCTTCGTGCAAGAGGAATCGATGGTTTGGTCGTTATTGGCGGAGACGGCTCCTATCAAGGTGCGAACAAGCTGAGCAAGCTTGGCATCAAAACGATGGGATTGCCTGGCACGATTGATAATGATGTAGCTTTTACGGATGTGACTATTGGATTTGATACGGCTGTAAGTATAGCAGTAGATGCTATTAATAAAATTCGCGATACGATGTCATCTCACGAAAGAGCATCTATCGTTGAAGTAATGGGACGCCATTGCGGCGACATTGCGCTGCATGCAGGACTGGCTAGCGGTGCTGAAACGATTATCGTTCCAGAGGTTCCAATTGATCTGAATATCGTAGCGGAGCGTATGAAAACGAATTTTGCCAACGGAAAGCGCCACAGCATTATTGTTATTGCAGAGGGTGCGGGCAACAGCCATGAAATTTCGTCGACTATTATGGAGAAGAGTGGAATCGAAGCGAGAGTAACCGTGCTTGGACATATTCAGCGCGGCGGAACGCCAACAGCGCCTGACCGCGTTCTGGCAAGCCAGCTGGGTGATTTTGCAGTAAGACAATTAATGTCCGGCGATTCCGGGAAAGCATGCGGCATTATTAACGGCAAGCTTGTTACAACTGACATTGACCTTGTTGTGAATACTAAAAAAGAGTTCAACATGGACATGTATGAACTGGCCCTACGCTTATCGCAATAATATTATTAATTAAAAAGACGACTCGGATTGATCGAGTCGTCTTTTTCAAAATTATAAAAGCATATGAGTTCAATTAGCCTATATTTTTATTTCTGATCATTTATAATCTACCCCTGGTGAGTATTTATTGCCGGCATTCCACAGCAAATATTCTGTTACTCCCGAGTCATGCAGCGCTTTAATCTGCGCTTCTACTTCCGCTTTTCCATACTTGATATAATTGCCGCTGCCTAGCCAGCTTGCCGTAAAATCTTGAATCCAGGGCCTTATAATCGGCTTAAGCTCGTTGGAGTCGGCCAGTTTTTTTTGAGTATCCTTGATAGCGCCGGTAATCGTCTCATAGGGGCTGCGATCCGGTGTCTTCAGATTGAACCAGCCGGTGCTGTAGTGGCTTGGGTAAATCATAGGCGAAATAACATGCACATCATTCGATATTTGCACAAAATCTTGACCGATGCCTTCTGCGGCCGGAACAGAAGCCGCATAGCCGAATATATCGATGGATACGCGTACCCCCAGCGGCTCGAGCTGCTCTCGCGCATATTTGACAAAGCCGGTTACGACCTCAACGCGGCTGCTGTTAGTTTTTTCGTAATTCAGCGTTTCTTCTTTCTTGTCAAAGCCTTCCGGAAACCTCACATAATCAAATTGAATTTCTTTGAAGCCGAGCTTGGCTGCTTCCTTGGCGACTGCAATATTATAGTCCCACACTTCCTTCTTGTAAGGATTGACGAACGATTCGCCGCGTCCGTTTTTCCATACTGTCCCGTCCTTTTGCAGGAAGGAGAGCTGAGGGTGCTTTACGGCAAGCACAGTATCCTTGAATACGACAATTCTTGCAATCGGGTAAATATTGTTTCTATTCAGCTCAGCCATCAGCTGCTGAATATCGCCGATAAAACTTTTGGAGCTGCCATATTCAAGCAGCTCGGGAGTTGTCGTCGCATACGTAATATAACCGTTGTCATCTTTAATATCGATTACCATGCTATTTAGATCCGTTTCATTAACCAGCTGAAGCAAGGACGGCATTCTTGCGCCGCCAGCGCTATGAGATGTGACATATATGCCTTTTATGGCAGGCGCATCCGGCTGGGGGTCTTTTTTTACGGTACTTTCCTGCTTGTTCTTGGAGACAAGCGCGTGCAGATCAGGACCGGCGATCTGCTGGCCGGAAGCTGCATTTATGTACGTGGCGGCCAGCATTTTGAACACATTGTCGCCTTCGTTTTGATTAGACCCCGTACCCAAAAAAAGCATGAGTAAAGTCAATATAATGTCCAATTTATTCTCTCCCTCAACAACCTCTTACGTAAAATTATATAGTATGTGCGTGCCACGGTCATTACTTTTTTAATTATTAGCCGTTTATAAGCACTTTCGTTTACTATGCTCCTGGCATTTTGCTTATCGTTTTTTGTTCTGAAAAACAGCAGTATTACTGGAAAAATTGAAAAGCCAGCCGGATGATCCGACTGGCTCTGGTTAAGAAAATATAATAATAAGCTTAGTACTTAACTTAATGCAACAGCGTGTCGCGCTGCTGGTTGCAGATGCTGAATTGTACAATTTCCATAGCATCGGCAGGCTCTAAAAATGCGAGACCATCCCGCAATACAATGCTCATATTCATCTCAGTCGAAGTAAGAAATGGACCAAGTTCCGGAGCAAGTCTTTCTACAATTTGCGACAATTTTACTGTTTCCATATCCACTCAGCATCACCCTTTCTTCAAATGAATCGTTCACTTGCAAGTAAAGAGGGTAAATTCCAAGGCATGAAACATAAGCGCCAATTACTAGTTATTATAGCAGTATTGTAAATAAAAATACAGCTGGAACAGCAAAAATGGGTGCAGCAAAACAAGCCTATTGCTTATCTTTTCTGAAATCCCCAACGACTCCAACCGTTTCTACAATATTGATAAACGCTTTTGGGTCAATTGAAGTGACAGTTTGAAATAGCTGTCTTAATTCGTATTTCGTTCTGACTGTCATAAGCATATCCCGCTCGGTCGAGGAATAAGCTCCTTTTGTTTTGATAATCGTAATACCGCGCGGATGGGACAGCAGCTGCTCAATGATGGCATCAGATTTGGTCGTAATAATAAAAGCGGTCATTTTAATATGCCGTACATACAAAAGATCAATAACTTTGCCCGAACAGTATATGGAGAGCAAGGAATACAGCGCGAGGCTCCAATCTTTTTCAAAAATAATCAGTGCTGTAATAATACAGCTGTTAAGGGTGAAAATAATCATGCCTACAGGCCAATCCCTTTTCAATGTAACGATGTAGGCGATAATGTCAAAGCCGCCTGTAGATCCGCCAGATCTCAAAGCAAGTCCGCTGCCGGCACCGGCTATTATGCCGCCAAACACTGCAGCCAGCAAAGTATCATCGACGAGGGGGTGTTTAGGTATTAGATATAGAAACAAAGTTGCGGTCAAGACCGAATAGATGCTCCAAAATATAAATGATCGGCCAATTGCGAACCAGCCCCAAACAAGCACGGGAAAATTGAGTAAAAAATACATCCAGCTTACTGAAGCGCCCGAAAGGTAACTAATCATTAGAGCGATGCCGGACATGCCGCCACTAATCAATTTGTGAGGAACTAGAAATAGGTTAAAGCCAATTGCAATAAGCACAGAACTAAATGTCATCATCAACAGACTTAGTATAAATTGCCTCTTGTTAATTGCAGCCAGCCTCTTTCTGAAAATAGATTGTCACAATGATGCAGGTAAAGTTAGTATGGCTTATTGTCCTTGGCTAGTATTCATGATTATATATGTGCTATAATGATTTAGATATTCTTAAGTAGGCTGTAGATAGAAGGAGTTTGAGAAAAGTTTGAAAACATTTGCTGAATTTAACTTGGAGCCGAAGGTGCTTCAAGCGATTACGGAGCTTGGATTTGAGGAGTCTACTCCTATCCAGGACAAAGCTATTCCTTTTGCGATGGAAGGTAAAGACTTAATTGGACAAGCGCAAACAGGTACAGGGAAGACAGCGGCATTCGGAATTCCGCTTATTAACAAAATTCCGACAAGCGAGGATCGCATTGTCGCATTAGTAATGACGCCGACCCGTGAGCTCGCTATTCAAGTAGCGGATGAGATCGGGAAGTTGACTCGATACAAAGGACTGCGTTCTTTGCCTATATATGGCGGTCAAGAGATTGGCCGACAAATTCGCGCCTTGAAAAAAAGACCGCAAATCATTATCGGTACGCCAGGACGTCTTCTGGATCACATCAACCGCAAAACGATCCGTCTTGAGGATGTACAAACCGTCGTGCTGGATGAGGCGGATGAAATGCTGGATATGGGCTTTATGGAGGATATTCAGTCGATCCTGAAGCTTGTTCCTGAAGAGCGCCAAACGATGCTGTTCTCGGCAACGATGCCGCAAAACATTCAAAAACTTGCACAGCAGTTTTTGAAAAACCCAGAGCATGTTTCAGTAATTCCAAAGCAAGTAACAGCTCCATCGATTGAGCAGGCGTATATTGAAGTGCACGAGCGCCAGAAGTTCGAAGCCTTGAGCCGTTTGCTTGATATGGAATCGCCTGAGCTTGCGATTATTTTCGGTAGAACCAAACGCCGTGTAGACGAGCTAAGCGAAGCGCTGCAAAAGCGCGGCTACTCCGCTGATGGCTTGCATGGCGACTTGTCGCAAAACCAACGCGACAATGTAATGCGCAAATTCCGCGATGGAAGCATTGACGTGCTTGTTGCAACGGACGTTGCAGCGCGCGGTCTTGACGTATCCGGCGTTACTCACGTTATTAACTTTGACCTGCCGCAGGATCCGGAAAGCTACGTACACCGCATCGGTCGTACAGGCCGTGCCGGCAAGGAAGGTAAAGCGTGGTCTTTCGTTACTCCGCGCGAAATCGACCATCTGCACTTTATCGAACGCATTACGCGTCAGCGCATGACTCGCAAGCCGTTGCCTAGCTTGGCTGAGGCGATTGAGGGCAAGCAGCGTATTGCTGCTGAGCGATTGCTTGAAGTTGTAACAAACGAAGAATTTACGGAGTATAAGGCAATTTCGATTCAGCTGCTTGAGCAGTATGATTCCGTTCATTTGCTGGCAGCCGCAATTAAGCTGCTTACTGGAGAGAAGAAGGATGTCACTATCGAATTGACGCCTGAGGAGCCGCTTCGCGCCAAAAAGCGCAGACCGGATATTCGTTCCAACGGCCGTCCGTTCAACCGCAGCAGCTCTTCTTTCGGCGGCGGCAATCGCAGCAGCGGATACCGCGGACGCGATGATAAACGCAGCGGCTCGTCCTCGTACCGCGGCGGCAGCAGCTATGAAAGCCGGGATCGCGATCGTGACCGCGGCGGCTACAGCTACAAGCGCAGCAATGAAGGCCGCAGAGATGATGGCCGCAGCGGCGAGCGCCGTTCGAGTAAGCCAAATTCTTCGTCAACTGACACGATCTAAACAAATACCGGGGAAGTCCATGAAGCCTTGCGGCTATCCGATCTTCCCCGGTTTTTTCTTAAATTATAAGAATTTGTCAGTCTTTTGAATAAACTTCTTCTTATAATTCAACGGTTAACACGCCTTGCAAAGCATTTACCATAATATTGTCTTTGTAATAATTAACAATAAAATAAACAGGACAAGAATGGCTCCAGTAGAGTCAATCCGATTATTTTCACAAGGTTGAGGGATACTTTTTTTACTCATAAGCAACCTCCTTAAAAACATCATTTAATGTTGTGCGCGATGCTACATTATATGCCGCATAGGCGAATTAGCATAGACAACCGCCTATACATATAATTTTGGGCGGGATAGAAGCTGATGTGCACATTATGAAAATATACAATTGTGGAGGCAGATGTGATGGAACCTAGAGGACTGATGGGCGGCTTTTATCGAATCTCGGAATGGATAATGAGGTTTTCAGCGATTAACTTGCTTTGGCTAATTTGTTCATTGCCATTTGTAGCCGTATCTTTGCTGCTGCTTGCTCCTGTTGATTTGCCAGAGGATCAAGTTGTTAACAATATGAAGGCCATCTTTATGCTGATGGCAGTTATTGCGCCGTTTACATTATTTCCAGCTACCGCTGCAATGTTTACCGTAGCCCGCAAATGGGTAATGGGTGAGAGTGACGTTGCTTTATTCAAGACGTTTTTCCGAGGCTACAAAGAAAACTACAAACAGAGCATGCTTGGCGGAATCATTTATGTCCTGCTTATTGCAGTAATGATTGTCGATTTCATATTTTTCAGAGAGAAAATCAGCCTACTGTCTTACGTATTTATTGCTTTTCTAGTGTTACTCGTTATATCGCTGTTTAACTTCTTTTCTATGCTTTCACACTATCATATGAAAACGCTACAGTTAGTTAAAAATGCCGTGCTAATTACGATTGGCAAACCGCTTCGCTCTCTTTCGACAGCAGTTATGTGCGGCTTCGTCATGTATATCAGCTTCTTTCATTTCCAATTTTTAATCCCGTTTTTTATGGGAAGCATCGTTGCTTATCTTGCTTTCTGGAACTTTAATATTATTTATGTTAAGCTTCAGGAGCAAGCTGAGAGAATGAAGAAGCAAGAGGAAGAGGAAGCAGAGCTGGCTGCCGAAATGGACCGCGAGGATTTAGTCAAGGATGATTACAAGGAACAGGAAACCAATAAGTAACATGTAATATATCGTTTACTTTTGATTTTGTTCGGTCTATAATAACAATACACAAAGATTAACGAACCTGTTATCTTTGGGGAACAGCTTGTTTTAGCTGTTATACTACTATAATAATTCCTGCGATGTGCGTTGCGATTCTTCGCTGTTTTGAACCAATGGCTGTTTCACGGGAGTTCAATATCGAATTAAGGCTGACATGCCCTCGAAAAGGGACTTCAAAATTAATTCTGCGGACACCCACCTGCGAGAGCGGGTTCAGAAACAAGTGAGTCGGACGGCATAGGCGGGGTTTATAAAACAAATTAAGGGCATTTGCATGGTTAATCCTGCTAATGCTCTTTTTTCATAGATGAAAACATGGTATCATATTAAGTAATGTATACAGATGCTAGAGGGGGAGATCGTTGTTGTTAAAGCGGACTTTGATCGGACTGCTGCGCAGTCATGAACAAACCGGCGATAGAGCCAAAGATCCACTGCTTAAATCGCATTTCTACAAGCTTTCGAAGGATAAGGCTTGGGAGGAAGTGATTTCAGTTATTAAAAAAATGCAAGGCTACAAGCTTTTGCATGAGGTGGAATCTGTCGGGGAGATTGTGCTGGAGAAAAGAACGGCTCTAGGAAGAACGATGGACATAACCATTTCTGTTATTAGCGTTAACCCGCTTACTTCTGCCGTTGATATTTATTCTGCATCACGCGGCTCTCTAGGGGATCTTGGATCGAATTATAGAGTGATTTTGGATATTTACCGCACGCTGGACAAGAAGCTGGCTGCTCATAAAGTGAATAGTTAATAATAAACAAAGCGAGTAAGGGAATCCTTATCTCGCTTTGTTTGCGGTCTATTGATTTATAGGTGATTCAACTATAAAATAGCTTTAACTGCAGCGATTGCTTTGTCATAGTTAGGATGCTCAGTCATTTCTGGCAAGTATTCTACATACTGAATAACATCGCTGGCATCAATGACGAAGATAGAGCGCATGGCCAGTCCAAATTCTTTAATATAAACGCCGTAGTCCTCACTGAAGCTGTGATTTTTATAATCGGACAGCATGACAACCTTGTCTGCTCCTGCAGCGCCGCACCAGCGGGCTTGAGCGAATGGCGTATCAACGCTAACCGTAAGCACAACAACGTTGTCGCCCAGCTCTGAAGCCGCTTCGTTGAATCGGCGGGTTTGCATGTCGCATACGCCAGTATCGATGGAAGGCACAACGCTAACGAGCTTAACTTTGCCGTCAAAAGTGTTTAGTGTTGCTGTTTCAATTAAGGATGAATGGAGAATAAAGTCAGGCGCTTTGTCTCCCGCTTTTAATTCCGGACCTACTAATGTGATTGGATTGCCTTTGAACGTGGCAACGCCAGTACGATCTTGAGCCATGTGCAAATCCTCCTTGGATACTTTAGTTATATACGTCAATAATTATAATCGGAATACTATGCAGTTGTCCAATATTTAGGGAACCGAAGGAGTGATGCAGATGATATTTTTGAGGTATGAGAGCTTTCGCTCCTATTTGCGGCTATATCCAGGCACCTCGATTTTTATTTTGCTTAACCTTATTTATTTTGCGGTTGTTGGTTTAACGGGCAGTACAAAGGATGGTTACCACCTGCTCGAATATGGAGCGCTTATTTCTCACCCGGTCTATATGCCGTACGGGATGGAAGAGCCATGGCGTTTTATAACAGCGATGTTCATGCATGCAGGGGTGGACCATTTGCTGTTCAACATGTTCGCGCTTATTATATTTGCTCCGCCGCTTGAAGGTCTGATCAAAACACCGCGCTATGCTTTGCTTTACTTATTAAGCGGGCTTGGAGGCGGCTTGCTAAGCGTGTCCGTCAATACATGGTTTGGTTCGGAAACTCATTTAGCTGTAGGGGCCTCTGGAGCAATATATGGCATATACGGTGCTTATTTGTTTATTGCGCTGTTTCGCAAGTCAATTATTGATACCAGCTCCATTAAGACGATTTATATGATTTTAGGCTTTGGGGTTATTTCTTCGATTGTCGTAAGCAAAATAGATCTGTGGGGTCATTTAGGGGGTGCATTGACAGGCTTTCTACTTTACGCATTAATCGATAAATTGAGGATGTCGAAGATACGCAGCACATAATCATATTTTAAAATATGCTTGTAACAGGAGAGATTTAATCCAGAATGGAACTTCGTCAGCTTCATTATTTTGTGAAGGTAGCTCAGAAAGAGCATGTTACGCAAGCTGCAGAGGAGCTTCATGTAGCGCAATCTGCTGTGAGCAGGCAAATTCATCAGCTTGAAGAGGAGCTTGGCGTTAAGCTGTTTGTTCAAAAGGGCCGCAACGTTCAGCTAACGCCTGTAGGCCATCTGTTTCTAAAGCGGGCCGAGGTTATTCTTGCCGACCTGGAAAAGGCTGTTGTGGAAATACATGAATTTCTTGATCCTGAGCGAGGAGAGATACGGCTCGGTTTTCCGCATAGCTTGGGCATCTCTTTAATTCCTCAGGTAGTAGCAGCATTTCGCAAGCTGTATCCGAATGTACGATTCCGATTTCGCCAGGGGATGTATCCTTCTTTAATAAGGGATTTAGTGCAGGGGGATATTGATCTGGCCTTTATATCTCCTTTCCCGAAGGAGCATGAGCAGGTAAGTGGAGAGGTTGTGCTCTCGGAGCAGCTATTTGCGATATTGCCGCCTAATCATCCGCTCGCTGCTGAGGAGTCCATTGCCCTGAGCCAGCTGTCGGAAGAAACCTTCGTGCTTTTCAGCGAAGGGTATTCCTTGCGCCCAATTGTGATGGACGCCTGCAAGCAAGCGGGCTTTACCCCTAAGATAGGCTTTGAAGGCGAAGAGACAGATACGATAAGAGGGCTTGTAGCAGCCGGAATGGGGGTCAGTCTGCTGCCGGAGATGGCTTTGCATTACACCGGCCCATTGCAGGCCGTAAAGGTCCCATTAAGCCATCCAGAGGTGTCTAGAACGATTGGACTCATTCATCGCACGAATGAGAAGCTGCCGCTGGTCGCTAATTTATTCCATAAATTTTTATTGGCTTATTTCAAGGAAAGAGTTAATCGTTAGTGGAGAGATCAATAATAAGAAGGGTGTCGCAGCAGCCATTCTGGCAGAAGCGACACCCTTCTTGCGGTTACAATTATTCGCGATTGTTTGTAAATATCATAATGAACTTCAAAAGCTGAAGCAAGGAAATCAAGGCGGCTGCGACATAGGTTAGAGCAGCTGCATTAAGCACCTTTGCTACACCATTCTCTTCATTATTCGTAATAAAACCTTCTGAAACCATAATTTCACGGGCTCGATTGCTGGCATTAAACTCAACAGGCAATGTAATCAGCTGGAACGCTACGGCAACTGAGAAAAAGACAATGCCAAGACCGATTAAAGTCGAATATTGAAAAATAAATCCAGCAATGAGTAGAAATGGCGCAACGCCCGAGGCAAAATTAACTGCTGGGAAAATTTTGTGACGCAGCACTAGCATCGGATAGGATACCGAATGCTGAATGGCGTGACCAACCTCGTGGCAGGCTACCGAAATAGCGGAAATCGATTTTTCATAGTAAACCGGCTCTGACAAGCGGACAACCTTGTGAATCGGGTCATAATGGTCTGTCAAGCTGCCAGGCGTTGCTTCGATCGGAATGTCATGCAAACCGTTATTATCCAGCATTCTGCGTGCAGCCTGATAGCCTGTCAGTCCGCTGCTTGCTTCTACCTCAGCCCATTTGGAAAACGTGCCTTTTACTCGGAATTGCGCCCAAATGGAAACGCCAAATGCTGCAAAAATTAAAATATCCATCGGATGAAAAAACATAAAGACTCCTCCAGTGCAAATCAGTGTGTAATGTACTGTGATTGCTGCATTTGATTGATATGAGGAAATTACATTAGAGAGCTCTTGTTCATCAATATCATAAGCGCTTCAATACAAGCGGCGGTTTGCGGCATCAGACGAGTGTATAAGCGTCTGGCTTGTCTAGGCTTTAGCTGCTGGATGACCGGTTCAAGCTCCTTAACCTCGCGCTCTAGCTTGGTCAATTGAAGTTGAATGTCGGCAAGGCGCTGCGATACGGTTTCTTCCTCTGTAATCAAATGCCAATTGCTTAGCACAGCTTTAATTTCTTCTAATGATAATTTGTTTTTTTTCAATTGTTCTATACGTTCCAATTTAATTAAGGTTTCATTTGTATAAAGACGATAATTTCCTTCGGATCTTTTAACAGGTTCAATCAGCCCAATTGAAGTATAATAATCGATTGTGCGCGGACTAATTTGAGCAAGACTGGCAAGTTCACCGATCCGATAATAAATTGCTTCCCCCATTAATATTCACCTGCTTTCCGCACTTGCATTTTCTCTATAATACTAATGATAATGGGAATAAAGCTTGTCGTCAAACTTGTCGCAAAGAATTCTAATGATGAACTATATTATGAAATTGAAATGATCGGCAAATACTGATTAAAGCAGCAAATCGTGACGGTTTCATGTACGATCTGATTATAATATTGAGCATAACCATAGGGCATGATACGATGGATAGAGCAGATAAGAATAAAAAGGATGGGACTACATGAGGAAAGTTGTATTATTATTTGCAGTTGCATTTTTATTAGCAGGCTTTGCTTTTTACCAATATAACAGTAAAGATGGCGAGGAAGTTTCACTTGCCGCAGCCAATAGCGAATTTAAACCGAAGGCTGGAGCAGAAATGGTCAATTTTGCACTGCCAGGACTTGATGAATCGAATGTAGATACAGAATCAGAAAAAGGTAAAATGATCTTTTTAAACTTTTGGGCATCGTGGTGCGGACCTTGTGAGCTCGAGGCGCCTGATTTGCAGGCGCTGCATGAAAAGTACAGTGATGTCATGACAATGTATGGTGTAAACTCCACTAAAAATGATAAAGAGCGTGCAGCCAGACAATTTGTAGATAATTATAAATTTACGTTTCCGATTTTGTTTGATCGAAAAGGCGACATTACAAAGCTGTACAAAGTCAATACATTCCCTACTAACTTTTTGATCGATGGCAATGGCGTTATTCGCGAGCGGATCAACGGCGTTATTACGATGGAGGAATGGGAAAAGCTGATTAAAAAGTGGATGTAGCGATGGAACGATTTAATATACACATTCTAGCCGCATATTCCCTTACTGTTGAAAAAGTAAATTTCTAATAAAGATGAAAAGCACTATTTCAACGAAAACAAACAATTTTCTATTGTACGAAATTTATCAGCACTATGCGTATCGCTGAATTACCTGGAAAACACAATTGTATATGAAATTTCATACAGAATCGGTCGGCGCCCCCTCAAAACGTCTAATTGTATATGAAATTTCATACACATTACGCTGAAATGCCTCGAAAAACACAATTGTATATGAAAAATCATACAGAATCGGTCGGCGCCCCCTCAAAACGTCTAATTGTATATGAAATTTCATACACATTACGCTGAAATGCCTCAAAAAACACAATTGTATATGAAAAATCATACAGAATCGGTCGGCACCCCCTCAAAACGTCTAATTGTATATGAAATTTCATACACATTACGCTGAAGTGTCCCGAAAAACACAATTGTATATGAAAAATCATATAGAACTGGTCGGCGTCCCCTCAAAACTACTTTTAGCGGCACATTTCATGATATAAAAGGAGTTTTTCAACAAAAAGCCTGCAGAGCGTCAAATCGCTCCTGCAGGCTTTTTTCTGTTATGCTGCCTCACCAATAAAGGATCGGCAAGCGCCCCCGTCTTTAATGATTGACCAAACCAAGACGATCCGTTGATTCCTGGATAACGCCCTCAACCTTCTCCATATTGATCAGCGCATAGCGGATGCTGTCAACAAGCGCCTCCCAGCTTGCCTCGATAACGTTGCCGGATACGCCGACTGTGCTCCATGTATTGTTAAGCCCAGTTGATTCAACAAGCACTCTGACTTTAGCCGCTGTAGCATCCTTTTCATCGATAACTCTAACCTTGTAATCGGACAGATGGATTTTTTCAATATTTGGATAAAATTGAACCAAAGCTTTGCGAAGCGCATTGTCCAGTGCATTGACCGGCCCGTTTCCTTCAGCTGCAGTATATACCTGCTGGCCGTCAACATTAATTTTGACGATTGCTTCCGAAATCATTTTGCCATTTGTGCGTTCGACATGCATTTTGAAGGATTCGACGGAGAATAGCTCTTTTGCTTCTCCGAAGGCTTCTCTCAGCAGCAGCTCGAGCGAAGCGTCCGCGCCTTCAAATTGATAGCCTTGATGCTCCAGCTCTTTGATTTGATCGATGATCTGCTTTGTTTTTTCATTATTCGTATTGACGTCTAATCCAAGCTCGATCGCCTTGGATATAATATTGCTTTGGCCTGCAAGCTCGGAAACGAGAATGCGCTGTTTGTTTCCGACTAGCTCAGGCGCGATATGCTCGTATGTTTTTGCATCCTTTAATATCGCGGATACATGGATGCCGCCTTTATGTGCAAAAGCTGCATTGCCGACATAAGCTTGGCCAACCGGCATATGGACATTTGCAATTTCACTAATATATCTTGCTGTGCCTGTAAGGGTAGCAAGCTTTTCTGGCGGCAAGCACTCGTAGTTCATTTTGAGCTGCAGGTTAGGGATGATTGAGCACAGATTAGCGTTGCCGCAGCGCTCGCCATAGCCGTTGATCGTACCTTGCACCTGGCGTGCGCCAGCTTGAATAGCTGCCAACGTATTGGCTACGGCCAGCTCGCAGTCATTATGCGTATGGATGCCGATCGGCGCAGAGAGCTGCTCGCGAACGCGCGATACGATTTCGTGAATCTCACCTGGCAGCGTGCCGCCATTTGTATCGCATAGCACGAGCCAGTTCGCTCCGGCGTCCTGTGCTTTTTTGAGTGCGGCGATCGCATATTCCGGATTGTTTTTATATCCGTCGAAGAAATGCTCCGCATCGTACATGGCTTCTAGCTCGTTGCGTTTTAAAAACGCGATTGAATCGTAAATCATTGCCAAATTTTCTTCGAGTGTAGTTTGCAGTGCTGTATGCACATGAAAATCCCACGCTTTTCCAACCAAGGTGGAAGCTCTAACGCCGGACTCCACAATGCGCTGCAAATTGGCGTCTTGCTCAGCAATGCTGTTCTTTCGGCGCGTGCTGCCGAAAGCGGTAACTTTAGAAGTAAGGTTCAGCTCCTTGACGCGCTGAAAAAATTCGATATCTTTACTGTTGCTGCCAGGATTTCCGCCTTCAATATAATGAACCCCAAGCGCATCAAGCTTTTGGGCAATTTTTAGCTTGTCATCGGCTGAGAGGCTTATGCCCTCACCTTGCGTGCCATCCCGTAATGTTGTGTCAAATATAAAGATTTGGTCATTCATTAATTTAAAGGCCTCCTTCACTTAACTCACCCACAAATCATAATTTAATATTATAACACTTTATCCCTGTAAAGTAGAGTGAAAATAAGGATTATTAGCAAATAAAAAAATAATTTCAGCTATATTGCTATCGTTATTAGACTTCTTTTAGAGACTGCGTTATGATAAAAGCAGAATAGATGTTTGCATTTTATGCTGGAGGTCGAAGCTGCCATGAGCGGCCAAAACTTTACAAATATAGAACAAATGTATCCGAGCAAGGGCAGAGTCATCATTCATTTGGATATGAATGCTTTTTATTGCTCCGTTCATGCCGCCGAGCAGCCTGAGCTGTATGAAGGCAAGCCGACAGCGGTGTCTGGCAGCGCCGAGCAGCGCAAAGGCATTATTGTCACCTGCTCTTATGAGGCTAGAGCGCTTGGCATTAAAACAGGAATGAATGTGCGGCAGGCTCTGCGAATATGCCCGGAGCTTATACTTATTAAACCTGATTTTACACTATACAAAAAATACTCTCAGGGCTTTATGGCGATTGCCAGGCAGTATACGCCGCAGATTGAACGGGTTTCGATCGACGAATGCTATATGGATATAACCGGCTCCAAGCTGTTCGGCTCGCCGATTGATATCGCAGCAGCGCTTCAGCAAAGGATCCAGTCGGAATGGTCATTGCCCTGTTCGATTGGCCTTGCGCCCAACAAGCTGCTGGCCAAGATGGCATCGGATATGAAGAAGCCGAATGGCATTACGATACTGCGGTTAAGGGATGTGTCGCAGCTGCTATGGGACCGGCCTTGCCGGGTTTTATTCGGCATTGGCTCCAAAACTGCGCAAAAGCTTGAAAAACTCAACATTTGGACAATCGGGCAACTGGCTGCCGCTGATGAGACGATGCTGACCAAGCAATTTGGAGTGGCTGGAGCCTGGATGAAGTCGGCAGCGCACGGTATTGATCATTCACCTGTACATGCAGCAGCGGAGCCGAATAAATCAATCGGACATACGACAACTTTACCGAAGGATGTGACGGAAAGAGCAGAAGTATGTCGAATATTTTTGAATCTTTCCGATCAGACAGGCAGACGGCTGCGGCGCCAGCAGCTCATTGCCTCTACTATTCAAATTACGATTCGCAGGCCTGATATGACGACGATTACGAGATCGTATACGCTGCCGGTACCGACCCAAGAGGCCGATATTATTTACAAGGAAGCGTGCGCGCTGTTTGACAAGCATTGGAAGCTTGGCGATCCGATCCGATTGCTTGGCGTTACCTTGCAAAATCTAAGCAAAGCGGGGGAAACGGCTGTGCAGCTTGATTTGTTCAATTATGAAGAGCAGCCGCGCAAGCAAGCATTGACAAAGGCGATGGATAAGCTGCGTGACAAATTTGGCGAGGATGCTGTTCTGACAGCAGGAATGCTGAGCAATGATCCTTCGGCATTAATTAGAAATAAGCGAATACGAGGAACTTCCTTGCAAAAGGATGATGATTTGTTATATATTGATGAATGAAGCTTTCATCAAATGTGATTTCTGGAGGAATTGCTCTTTCGGAAGAGCCGTTCATTCCGTTACATTGAAATAGCGAATTTTGTCATATTTATAGGAGGGGAAGCACCATGGCTAAGTACACTTGGGTAGAGAAGGATACTTGTATTGCTTGCGGAGCATGCGGAGCTACAGCGCCTGACATTTACGATTACGACGATGAAGGGATTGCTGAAGTTATATATAAAAATGATTGCAATCGTGGCGTTACTGAGATTCCAGAAGATATGCACGAGGATATGTTTGATGCATTAGATGGCTGTCCAACTGATTCGATCAAAATTGCAGACGAGCCATTCGATATGGAAGGCTAATTCAGCTTTCCTGCAAGGCTTTTATATACATGAACAAAGATTTGTAAAGGCGCTATGTGCCGGTACAAATCTTTTTTTTATATAAAATCAATAACAGATGTAAATGTAACGAAAAAGAACCGATATATACAGTATCAGACCTTTAAAAGGAGGAAGATGATGGACAATTTGGCGGATACTCTTTATTTGAAGCAATTTGTAAAGGAGAATCCTGATAATCAAATGGGCTGGTATTTGCTAGGCAAGCACTACTTGCAGGCCGGCAAGGAAGGCAAAGCAAATTACTGCTTTATCCAGGCGGGAGAAGTATATGATGCCTTTGAGCAGGAAAGCCATCCTATAGCAGAATATCAATTACAGCAGCTGAAGCTGTGGGATAAAAAGCAAAAACGCAAAAAGAAAATAAAAAAAGCTGTTCTGCTGGCTGTTCCACTGTTGTTGGCAGGGCTATACATGACGTATTACTATAATTCTGCCAAGCCCGCAGCTCCAGTGCCTGAGACGGTTAAAGCGGAAAGCAGTATGCCCTATGAGATAGGTGTATTATTTCTGCCTGTTTCCGATTTAAAGCCTGCAGGAAGTGCTGTGCATAAAATTTTAACGGCAGGTCAGGAAGCGCCTAAGCTTACGATCGCAGCTCAGCTGGAACAGCAGGGAAACTGGTATAATTGGGGCGGAAGCAAAAAGTTTTTATTATCTGCGATGCAGGGAGAAGGGCCGCAGCTAGATATTAAAATGTATGATCGGGAATTATGCCGCTGCGAGCCGGCCAGCTCGTCTGAGCTTAAAAGCAAATATGATCAGTGGAGCAAGCAGCAGGAGCATCATTGGACATTAGCCAGCGGAATTATGCAATATGAAAGGCTCTATAAAAAATGGCCGCAAAGCTTGGACGATCTCATTATGCCTTATCCGAACAATATCCTCTCCGGTGAAAGCAGTGTGCTCAAAGATAAATTCAATTACGTATTATCAAGGATAAAACAAACGAAGCGTGATAATACAAACAGCAGCGCAGCATTAACGGACAAAAACAAAAGCAATGACGGCGCACAAATCGTCGGAACGAATGGATTGTTTCAGGAAGGCTGGGACAAGCCGCTTGAAATAATAATCGATGTCAGCAATCATCAACTGGCAGTCGTGCATAACAATATGATTATTCGCAGCTTCCCGGTTGGACTGGGGGGAGAAAGGACGCCGAAAGGCAGCTTTTATATTAGCGAGAAAGTAAAATCGCCAAATGGCAGCGACAATGGAATATTCGGCAGCAGAGGCATGGCATTGTCCAATACTTTGTATGCGATCCATGGCACAAATAAGGCGGACAGCATCGGACAGGATGAATCGCAGGGATGTATCAGAATGAGCAATAAGGATGTGGAGGAGCTGTATGATATGGTGCCGCTTGGAACGGCTGTACATATGAAGTACGATGCGCTGCCTCGCCTTGCTAAAGCGCCAGCAGGAGAAAGATTCAAGCTGGAGCCGCTGCAAGACGAGACAAACCCGAACAAAATTTATCGTTGGCTGCAATAAGTATGCAGTCTATTAACTGAAAATTAGCAGCAGAGCAATAATAATTATAACAAGGGCGGTAATAGAACCGATCCATACGATAGCTTTTTTATTTACTTCTTCTACTTTTGGCTTGCTTTTAAGAGGCGCCGGCTTGCGTTTTGCTGCACTCATCGTCGATCAACCTTTCCTATTTATAATAAAAGTTCATATAAGAGCATTGTAATCGTTTTCTGACCGCCTAGCAACTGAATAGTGCCAGTTTTGCTCAGATATCCGTATCTGAGCATTATTTGTTTCTTGTTTTTGCAACAGTTCACAAATTTGCTATGACCGTATTTTTAAAAAAATATGGTAGAATAACCTTGTACGAAACTCTTTTCTTTTTTACATAAAAAAGTTAAACTGTTCGTTGGACTATATAATGAGATCGGAGTGAACAGCTTGCTTTACAGTTCTATATTAAAGCCTATATTTTTCAAAATGGATGCTGAGAAGGCTCATCACCTTGTCATAGATGGGCTTGCTTTTGGCGGCAAGATTCCTGGCATGAATGGATTGCTTAACATGATGTACGGGGTTAAGCATGCACCGGAGCTGGAGACGGAATTGTTCGGCCTGACGTTTCCGCATCCGATAGGACTTGCGGCTGGACTTGATAAGAACGGAAAATGTGCGGACGGGTTTTCTAGCATTGGCTTTGGATTTGCTGAGGTAGGCACGATTACGCCTGAAGGGCAGCCAGGCAACGAGCAGCCTCGTTTATTTCGTTTGCCAGCGGATGAAGCTTTAATTAATCGTATGGGCTTCAACAATGAAGGCACTGCAGCGATGGCCCGCTATCTTAAGCAAAGAAAAATATATCGTATCCCGATCGCCGTAAATATTGGGAAAAATAAAGTGACGCCCAATGAAAAGGCTCATGAGGATTATGAGGCCTGCATAAGGGCTTTATATGCTCATGGTGATTTTTTCGTTGTCAATATAAGCTCACCCAATACACAAGGGCTTCGCGATTTGCAGCATGGTGAGGAGCTGCGCAAATTGCTGCAGGCTGTAACTGCAGAAATGAACAGTCAAAGCAACCGGCTGGGCAGCCAGACCAAGCCAGTACTCGTAAAAATTGCGCCTGACATGACGGATGAAGAGCTGGCGGATACAGTAGACACGATTATGAATAGCGGTATATCGGGAATAATTGCTACTAATACAACGTTGTCCCGCGCTGGTTTGCAGCATGCTAATGCTTCTGAAGCGGGAGGCTTGAGCGGCAAGCCATTATGCGAGCGTTCCACTGAGGTTATCCGGGCAGTATATAAGCAAACTGGCGGACAAATACCTATTATTGGCTCGGGAGGCATTTTTTCTGCACAGGATGCATACGATAAAATTCGTGCAGGTGCTTCGTTGGTAGAAATATATACAGCGCTTATTTATAAAGGACCCGGAGTGCTGCGAGAATTAACTAATGGCTTGATTGATTGCTTACACAAGGATGGCTACCGTAATATAGCTGAAGCAGTAGGCGCAGATCATCGCTAGAAACAGGAGGCGGCCGGATGGACGGTAGAGACTGGAGTCTTTTTTTACAGCCATACGAGCAAGCGGTAGAAGAATTAAAAGTAAAATTTAAAACGATGAGGGCAGAGCTGAAGCTGCATGAATCGTATGCTCCAATAGAATTTGTAACGGGCAGAGTAAAAAGAATATCGAGTATTTTGGAGAAGGCAAAGCGTCTGCAAGTTCCTTCGGACGAGCTGGATACAGGGATAGAGGATATAGCCGGCATTCGCATAATGTGCCAGTTCGTTGATGATATTCATCGCGTTGCAGCATTTATCCGCAACCGTAAAGATTTGCAGCTCGTTTATGAGAAGGATTATATAACCAACTACAAGGAAAGCGGATATCGAAGCTATCATATGATTGTCCGCTATCCTGTACAAACGGCGCTGGGCTATATTGAGGTGCTGGCTGAAATCCAAATTCGAACATTAGCAATGAATTTTTGGGCGACAATCGAACATTCATTGAACTATAAGTATAAAGAGAGAATTCCAGAAGATGTGCGCTTGAGGCTGAAAAAAGCAGCTGAAGCTGCCTTTGTACTTGATACAGAGATGGCAAGCATTCGTCATGAAATTTTAGATGCCCAGACAGATTTTGAAGAGCAGTCTAATGTAGTCACAAGAGTGCTGAGCGGAATTCAGGATTTGTATTTTTATCATCGGGTCAGAGAGGCAGCCCAGTATCAAATCCAATTCAACGAGCTGTTCGAGGTGTCTGATTATGTCGGCTTATCTCAGCTGTCAGCAGCTATTCAAGAGTCGATTTCCAGGGCCAAGCGCATGTAGACGGCTAAAATGAAAAAAGATCGAGTTCGTCTTGGGGCGAACTCGATCTTTTGCTATTGCTGTTTATTATTGGTTGCCTTTATACGCATCGTCAATTGCCTGACGAATGTCATCAGTAGACTTGCCTTCTTTTTGCATGGCGATAACCATTTCCATCTCTTTTTTGCATACTCCGCAGGTCGTGCTATGATCAGTCCATACCACTTCACCTTCGCTGTCAGGCTTCTCCGCCCAATAGCAGCGCAGCAAGGAATCATGCGGCTCGTCAAACTCCGTGCCCAGCATGCAGCCGCAATAGCAATTCAGCTCTCCCATAATGTGCGCATGATGAGGCACTTCAGAATACAAATGATTGGTCAAATCTGTATGCTCGGTTAGAAAATGCGGCAGTGTATCCGTTGAAGCTGTAGTTTCCCACGTTTCTGTGCCGACCAAATGCTCATGCTTGTTCGACGGCTTTTCGATCAAGGAACAAGCTGTCAGCAGCGTGATACAAGTAAATGCAAGGGCTAGTCCATACATGAAGGATCGTTTGATCATATTAACTGTTTCCTGCGTGCTTTGTAAAGAATTCTCGGTATTGATCCAGCGTATAGCCTTCGCTGGCACCCTCTACCTTAATGCCGCCTTCCATGCGGTCTACTTCAACACCATCCTTGAAATAAGCGAGTGTTGGCGTGTAATTTACATTAAGCGATCTTTGATAGGAGTTGAACTCCAGCAAATTAAGCTGCGGCAAATCGATATTAAGCTCTTTAGCCAAAGGCATCAGCTCAGGTGTTGTTTGCTTACAGTAGTGGCAAGTAGAAGAAAATAAATACACAAAGAAATCTTCTTTATTTTCGACCTTTTCATCAAATTGTGCAGGTAATATGATATTCTGATAGTTAGGGTCATTGAGCTGCTTGCGGGTAGCCGGGTTTAATTGTGATGACGGGATACCATAAATATTATCCTTTGATTCGATGGAATTCAATGCGAATATTCCCCCGAACAGAACAAGAATAATACCCAGGTACACATAAAACATTTTAAACTTGGTTTTCTTTTTCATTAGGAACAGCAACCTCCACTTTCGATATAATTGACATGCGCCGCATGCATTTGCTTCATTATTATACAACAAACAACTATAAAATTGTAAGTGAGTAAAGTAATATTACGAATATACAATTTGACAATATGGTGTCTGATAGGCGGGGATAAAATGAGTCCGAGAATAAGAATAGACAAGCTGCTTGCGCATACCGGTTTCGGAACGCGCAGCGAAATTAAAAAAGCGATAAAGCAGGGCCGAGTGGTCGCTGATGGCAAGATCGTAAAGGATAGCGGTCTTATCGTTGATTCGATCGAAAGCGAGGTTACATTTGACGGGGGGCTTGTTCGTTACCGGGAGTTTATTTATCTTATGCTAAACAAGCCGCCCGGAGTAATTTCAGCAACAGAGGATTTGCGCGAGCGGACTGTAATAGATTTGTTGAAAAGCGATGATCAGCTGCTCAATCCTTTTCCGGTTGGACGATTAGACAAGGATACGACGGGACTGCTGCTGTTGACGAACGACGGACAGCTGGCGCATGAGCTGCTTTCGCCGCGCAAGCACGTTGATAAAACGTATGAAGCGTTGGTGCTGGGAGAGGCAGGCGAGGCGGATATTCAAGCCTTTAAGCAAGGCGTGCAGCTGGATGACGGTTATGTTACGATGCCTGCAGAGCTTATAATTAAGGATCGTTTTACGGCGCCTGCTGGCAGATGCTCGCATATATCGCTTACGATTAAGGAAGGCAAGTTTCATCAGGTCAAACGGATGTTTGAAGCAGTTGGAAAGAAAGTGCTGGAGCTGAAACGGGTATCTATGGGCCCGCTAAAGCTAGATGAAAAACTGGCGGAAGGCAGCTACAGAGAGCTTAAAGAAACAGAAATAGAGCGGCTGCGCGCTCATCGCGGCAATGGGCAAGCCGGTCAGCAGTTAGATTAATATATGTAAAAGTTCTAAGGTAAAGAATCGTCGAAGCGCTGCTCGACGATTCTTTATTAAAATTATATAGGTGTTAGCACCTTTGTACTGTTTTATATAATCATTAGGAGAGTATAAGTTATTACAATAAACTCGTTCTTATCATTCTCCGAGAAACTGTACGACTTTAGAAAAAGACGTACAACGTTTCTTCTTGAAATATAAGAAAGTATAAGTTTTCTTCTTATACCTGTTCTAATATTTCTCCGGAATGAAACTTATGATCGCCATAAGGACGGCGACAGCCGTTTCACCTTGTTCGCCGAGAAACGGATTGTCCTCAGACAAGGACAAATAACGTTTCTGCTTGATGATTAGAGCAATTAGAAGAAAGTTCTTGTAATAATTACAAGCAGAATAAACAGTACTAAAATCACGCCTGTAGTTGTGTTGTGACCGAAGTGGCAAGCAGACATTCCAAATCCCCCCAGGGTAAAAAATTGACGATGACAAAAGTGCAAAGTGTAGAGTGAGCTGCCAATCGTTATAGTGTATTGTATGATTTTGGGGGCGAATGGATTGGATGAATGTCCCGGTTTTGTTCATTTAGGCCTTTGTTCAAATATAAGAAAGTATAAGTTTTTGCAACTTATATCTGATCTTATATTTCATCGGTAAACGCGCCAGTCCAAAGGCGGCGGATCCGTTTATCCTTGTGCCAGTGCCGTTATCTCTTGCCCCGTCCTCCGCGCGAGCCGCCGCCTCTGCGAGCGGAAGCAGCGCTGCTTCTTCCGCCGCTGCGCCCTCCGCCGTTGCTTGCTGGACGTTCATTGCGGTTTTGCGAAACGGAGCCTTTGCCGGCGCTGCGATCGGAACGGTTTTGTCCTTGGCCGCTTCGTTTAGAGCTTTGCTTCCTTTTGCTGGAAGGAAGTTCTAAATCGTTTGATTGCCATGGATTGTCTGATGCAGTTGCACTGCGCTGTGCAGCAGGTTTTTTGCCTGTTTTTACAGCTGCTGTCCTCTGTCCTCTGCCTCTTGAGCCCCGTGCATCGCTATGTTTATCTGAGCGGCGATAGTCTGACTGCTCTTTGCTGCTTGTACTGCGTTCAGACTGAATATGTCCATCGCGATCGAGCACTATGCGTTTAATTGTTGCATTGATTTTACGTTCAATTGAGAAAATTGTATTTTTATCATATGGGGTTGCCATCGTTACAGCCGTGCCCTGCTGGCCTGCCCGGCCAGTGCGGCCGATCCGGTGAATATAATGCTCCGTATCCGGCGGCACGTCGTAATTATACACATGCGTCACGCCTTCCACGTCCAATCCGCGGGCAGCGACGTCTGTTGCGACAAGAACCTGCAGCTTCGCTTCTCTAAACCGTTTCATCACCTGCTCACGCTTCGCTTGAGTTAGGTCGCCATGCAGCTCGTCCGATTCGAAACCGTAGTCCTGCAGCGCTGCATTAAGCTTTTTGGCGCGGATCTTGGTGCGGCAAAAAATAACAGCAAGATAAGGCCTATGCTGTTCCAACAGCTGAATGAGCGCACGCTGCTTTCCGCGGTCTGTCGTTTCAACGATAATCTGCTTAATATTGTCCAGCGTCACATTGCTGCTTTGCACGCGCACATCTGCAGGCTGCTTCATATACTCCTGAGCCAGCTGGCGAATGGCATCAGGCATCGTTGCCGAGAAAAGCATGGTCTGCCTGGCCTTTGGCGTCTGAGTAATGATGGATTCCACCTCTGGCAGAAAGCCCATATGCAGCATTTGGTCAGCTTCATCGAGAACAAGCATCGACAGCTTGCCCAGATTGACAGTAGCTCGCTGCATATGATCAATTAAGCGTCCGGGTGTGGCTACGATAATATGCGGCATATTATACAGCTTGCGGATTTGCGCCTCGACATCCTGGCCGCCGTAAGCAGCGAGTACGGTTACGTCGTGAGCGGCTGCATATTTTTTTAGCTCGCTTGTAATTTGAATGGCCAGCTCTCTGGTCGGCGTTAGTATTAAGGCTTGGGTATGCTCTTTATCTGTTCTGATTTGCTGTATAATAGGCAAAGCGAATGCAAGAGTTTTACCTGTCCCGGTTTGCGCCTGGGCAATTAGATCGCTGCCATTTAACGCAAGGGGGATGGACTGCTGCTGTACGGGAGTTGGCGTCATAATACCTTCATTTTGAAGCAAGCTGCAAAGTTTATCTGAAATTCCAAGATTGTTGAAAGCTTGTGCTGGCATAAAAATCCTCTTTTCCTTAATTCGTATGGCAATTAGTATATCAGTTGTTGAGGCAATGTGCATCTATCGAATGCAGAAACTTACAAGTAGTATGGCCTCGAAAGGAGCGGCTTATGGCATTTGGCATCACTAGAGCTGAATTAAATGAATGGAAGGCTAAAATAAACAGGGGCGAGATTGCCTTTTTAACGCATTATTGGCTCGATGACCGTTTTCCTAAAATGAAAACTGTTACGAAGGTTGGCTGCAGCAGTTATGAACGATTAATGGAATGGTGCAGGCAGCATCAATTAAATCCAGATTACATACACGCGCGTGAAACGTATCCGCACTTTGATCTGATTGGCGAGACTCAAAAAAAGATATTGCAACTTACTGGCCAATATGATCAAATAGAAAGATTCGGAATTAAATAAAAAACCATTCAAGAAATAGAAGCAAGTTCGGGAAAGGGTGGCTGATGAAACTTTGAACAGCTTGGCAAACACAGATCTGGAAGGGAAATCAACACAAGCACATATTCAACGCTCATGGCTGCTGCTTGGCGGTGTCATGCTTACTGCACTAGTATTAAGGGCGCCGATTACGGCAGTCGGTTCTATCGTATCAGAAATTCAGCAAGCATTGGGGTTGTCGGGAGCGATGACAGGGCTGCTTACAACGCTGCCGCTGCTGGCCTTTGCCGCTATTTCTCCGCTGGCGCCGATTTGGTCAAACCGCATTGGCATTGAAAATACATTGTTTTTTGCGATGCTGGTACTGGCAGGTGCAATTGCCCTGCGCTCACTCGCTACGATACCTGCCTTATATGCAGGCACAGCGCTGTTAGGAATGGGAATTGCAGTCGGAAACGTGCTTCTGCCCAGCATTATTAAGCGGGATTACAATCAGAAGGCTGGTCTTATGACCGGCTTGTATACAGTCGTGATGAACCTCGGCGGTGCAATAGCGTCGGGGTTCAGCATTCCGCTTACTGAACAGGCGGGTATAAAGTGGAATGTCGTATTGGGAGGCACCGCAGTATTTGCTTTATTGGCGGCGGTTGTCTGGATGCTGCAATTGCGAGGGAAGCAGCAGCTTGCTTTCGTCAGTGGCTTAAATCAAGCAAAGCCGAGGCCGATTTGGAGCTCCAAGGTAGCCTGGTTTGTTACTTTTTTTCTAGGCTTGCAATCCTTTTGCTTCTATATAAACATCACCTGGATTCCTGAGATGCTCATTGACCGCGGACTTAGCCATGCCGAAGCAGGCTGGATGCTGTCTCTGCTGCAAATTGTAGGCATGCCATCTACATTTATTATTCCGATTTTGGCAGGCAGAAGAGCTAGCCAGCGCGGTTATGCGCTAATTACCGCAATTTTATTCGCTATCGGCTATTTGGGGCTGCTTAGCGGTGACACCAGCTTGATCGTGCTATGGATTATCGTAACAGGAATTGCTGCAGGCGCAGGCTTTGGGCTGGCGGTTATGTTTTTTGTATTACGGACTGCAACTGCTCATCAATCTGCACAAATTTCAGGCATGGCGCAATCGATTGGCTATTTGCTTGCCGCCTTTGGACCGTTCCTGTTCGGTCTGCTGCATGATGTGACCAGCAGCTGGAATATGTCGCTCATCATGCTGCTCGCTGTTGTCGTACTTTATGCGTTCGCTGGCTGGGGAGCTGGTGCTGACCGTAAAATTGGGGAGCAGGCGATGGAATCTTGACAGCAGTCATGACGAACTTTATAATGATTGTTAGTTCAATATAAGTAATCAGCTTGGAAGAGGAGCAGTACTTCTGTTAACAAGGTATAGAGAGTCGGCGGATGGTGCAAGCCGAACCTGTTGCATTAGGAACTTGCCTTGGAGCTGCGCATCGCAATTGCATTGCTTGCGCCGTTAGCCTGCGTTACAGGCTTAAAGTGAGCATAGGCAAAGCCTGTCTATTGCTAACTAGGGTGGTACCACGGGAGAATAACCTCTCGTCCCTAGCGATTATACGCTGGGGGCGAGAGGTTTTTTAGATTATAAGAATGTAATTCATCGGTAAACGCGCCTTTCCAAAGGACGGCGGAGCCGTTTATCCTTGGATATATGAAAATGTAATTTTTATTTTTAATTCTCACCGAGTACGATAGGGTCGACGTCAATTAGGAGGTTTTTAGGATGAGTCAGGGTCAGCAAACAAGCGGGTATAATCCGCAGGCGATTGAGCCGAAATGGCAAAAGTATTGGGATGATAATAAAACGTTTAGAACAGAGGATGAAGTGGACGACAGCAAGCCGAAGTTTTACGCGCTGGATATGTTTCCGTATCCTTCAGGCGCAGGATTGCACGTAGGCCATCCAGAAGGCTATACAGCAACTGATATTATGTCGCGTTATAAGCGAATGCGCGGTTACAATGTTCTTCACCCAATGGGCTGGGATGCTTTCGGCTTGCCGGCTGAGCAGCACGCGCTGGATACAGGTCAGCATCCGCGAGATATTACATTTAGAAATATTGATAACTTCCGCAGACAAATCAAGTCGCTTGGCTTTTCCTATGACTGGGATCGGGAGTTCAGCACAACGGATCCTGATTATTATAAATGGACACAATGGATTTTTGTTCAATTGTACAAACGCGGCCTAGCGTATGTTGCCGAGGTTCCGGTTAACTGGTGTCCTGCGCTCGGTACGGTTCTGGCCAATGAGGAAGTCATAGACGGCCTTAGCGAACGCGGCAACCATCCGGTTATTCGCAAACCGATGCGCCAGTGGATGCTAAAAATTACTGCTTATGCCGAGCGTCTGCTTGAGGATTTGGAAGAGCTGGATTGGCCGGAAAGCATTAAAGATATGCAGCGCAACTGGATTGGCAAGTCAACAGGCGCTGAAGTTACATTTGCCATTGACGGTATAGAGGACGCTTCACTTGTCGTCTTTACAACCCGTCCGGACACTTTGTTCGGGGCGACCTACTGCGTGCTGGCTCCTGAGCATGAACTCGTTGCCCGCATTACTACTTCAGAGCAGCAGGAAGCGATTAAGGCTTACCAGGAAGCCGCATCCCGCAAAAGCGACTTGGAGCGTACCGATCTGGCCAAAGTGAAAACCGGTGTATTTACCGGCGCTTATGCAATCAATCCTGCCAACGGCGTCAAAACGCCAATCTGGATTGCTGATTATGTGCTTGCCGGTTATGGTACAGGCGCGATTATGGCAGTTCCTGGCCATGATGCGAGAGACTATGAATTTGCAAAGCAGTTCGATCTGCCGATCGTAGAGGTTGTGTCAGGCGGCGACGTGTCAGCAGAGGCTTATACTGGAGACGGTGTTCACGTTAACTCAGACTTTTTGAACGGACTTAACAACACAGATGCTATTGCTGCGATGATCAAGCACTTGGAAGAGACCGGAAAAGGAAAAGCCAAGGTTACGTATCGTCTGCGCGACTGGCTGTTCAGCCGTCAGCGTTACTGGGGAGAGCCGATTCCTATTTTGCATTTGGAAGACGGCACGATGAAGACAGTTCCTGAGGATCAATTGCCGCTTGTATTGCCAGATGTAGATGAAATCAAGCCGTCCGGCACAGGTGAATCGCCGCTGGCGAACGTTACGGAGTGGGTAAATACGATCGATCCCGAAACAGGCATGAAAGCGCGCCGCGAAACGAATACAATGCCGCAATGGGCAGGAAGCTGCTGGTATTACCTTCGTTTTATCGATCCGAAAAATGACAAAGAAATTTGTTCGCCAGAAAAGCAAAAGCAATGGCTTCCGGTAGATCTTTATATCGGCGGCGCAGAGCATGCTGTATTGCATCTGCTGTATGCGCGCTTCTGGCACAAGGTATTGTACGACATGGGCATTGTGCATACGAAGGAGCCATTCTATAAGCTGGTTAACCAAGGCATGATTTTGGGCACAAACAATGAAAAAATGTCCAAGTCGCGCGGCAATGTCATTAATCCGGATGAAATTGTCAATGAATTCGGCGGCGATACGCTTCGCATGTACGAAATGTTTATGGGTCCTTTGGAAGCTACTAAGCCTTGGAGCACGAACGGGGTAGAAGGGGCGCATCGTTTCTTAAGCCGCGTATGGAGACTGTTTGTTCAAGACAATGATCAATTGAATGACAAAATAAGCGACTCTGAAGTGAGTGGGGAGTTCAATAAAGTATGGCACCGGACGATCAAAAAAGTAACGGAAGACTTTGATCAGCTGCACTTTAATACAGCGATCAGCCAGCTGATGATTTTCGTCAACGAAGCGAATAAGGCAGAAGTGCTGCCGCGCAAGGCGATGGAAAACTTTGTGCAGCTATTGTCACCGCTTGCGCCGCATATTGCTGAAGAGCTTTGGGAGCGCTTGGGCCATAGCGAGTCCATCACATATGTGCCATGGCCGGTCTACGATGAGAAATGGACAGTGGATTCCTCCGTCGAAATTGTAATTCAAGTGAATGGCAAAATTGTTGAGCGCCTTTCTATTCCTGCAGAAACAGCTGAAGCTGAAATGGAAGCTATTGCAAAGGAACAAGAAAAGGTTGCTGTACTTCTG
Organism: Paenibacillus sp. GXUN7292; assembly: GCF_050864975.1. NCBI lineage: Bacteria > Bacillati > Bacillota > Bacilli > Caryophanales > Paenibacillaceae > Paenibacillus > Paenibacillus sp. GXUN7292. Next base: position 86,804 of record NZ_JBOZWO010000005.1, read on the forward strand.
GCAGGCAAGACGATTCGCAAGGTAATTGCGGTAAAAGGCAAGCTTGTCAACATTGTTGCTAATTAAGCAGCGCAGGCTATGTAATCCAGGTCTGTCTGCTCCAGTTTCGTAAATAAGCAAACCGAAGAGGTGAGCGAACGCTAGCTGAAGAACAGCTATGGTTCGTTCACCTCTTCGCTGTAAAAAGCAGTAGTTACTTTGGTCAAATCATCATAGTACTTATCATGTGTTGTACGAATCAGTCTCTCAAACATGCCTTCGGTATCCTGTTGCAGAAGACGCAAGGCTTTTGCTGTAATTCCGCCTGGCACAGCAACTCTTTGCTGGATTTGCTCAGGCGAAAGCCCGCCCTGTGTAAGCAGAAGCCCGGTACCCAGCAGCATATTGCTTGCCACCTGCACAGCCTCTTCGCGATGTATACCTGTCTCGCTGACAGCTGCGTCAATAAATTGCTGCAATAAAAATGCAAAAAAGGCTGGACCGCAGCTGGAAATATCCGAGACGATACGGGTAAAGCTTTCGGAGATTTGCAGCGGCTCGCTTATAAAGCAGAGCAAGTTATTTAACCGCTCTCGATCCGCTTGCTGCATGCGTTCGCCATACATGCACAAGGAAGCGCCGCTGCAAATCGTATTCGTTACACTCGGTATTACTTTTGCTATTTTGCAGTTAAGCTCCTCCTCCAAATGAGATATTAAAACGGGGCTCGTAATAGAGACTGCAATTTGCTCAGGCTGCAGCGCTTGTTTAATTTCTTGGACAACATGAATAAACTCCAATGGCTTAATACATAGAAAGACAATGTCGCTTTTTTCTACCACCTCTTTGTTAGAAGCGACAGCAGCGAGGCCGGGAAACTCATCAGCTAATGCCAGGGCCTTGCTAAATGTTCTATTACTGGCCACAATGTCCTCTGGAAGCAAGGCACCGGAGCTTATAAATGCTTCGACCAGCAGCCTTCCCATTGTGCCAATTCCGATAAATCCAACCTTCATCTAAAGCCCTCCAATACTTCTTTATCGGACTGTGCTCTATTATCCTATTCCTTGATGCATGTACAATATGTGTCAATTTTACGTATTGCTGCAATCTGATAGTCATTCATATTCAGGAGGGAAACGATTATGAACCGGCAAATTCAATCGGCAGGAAAGCAAAAACAGATGTGGCTGCCTATGCTGCTGCTGGCAGGCGCTGCACTATTGCTTGTTGCGGCGCTTGCCGGCGGCGGCAAAGAGGCTGAAAAAAAGCAATTCACCCCACTCAATGAAGCAGTGGAACAAGCGCTCCTGGAATTGGATAATAAACCCATACCTGCAGCTGCTCCCGAAATAAAGCAAGAGGCTGAGGACGAGCAGCCAGAGATGGAAGATCCTGTATTAATCGGTGGTCCTCCGAATGAGCAAGAGAACGAAACCGACAGCAGAATAGACATTAACCGCGCAGGCATGTCTGAGCTGCAAACCTTAAAGGGGATAGGCCCGTCAAAGGCTAATGCCATTATTATGGATCGTGAAAAAAATGGCTTTTTTCGTAGTGCGGATGATTTGCTTCGTGTAAAAGGAATTGGAAATAAAGTGTTGTCTGAAATAAAAGAAAGCATTGTAGCACGTCCATGAATATGAGACAATATGCTCAGAGCAAATCGGCAGCGCATGCCAAAAAAGGCATTAAAGTGAAGATAAGCTCCACAATAGATTATTGTTACGAGGAGGAGTTAGATCATGTCTGAAGAAAGAAAATTATCTTACGAAACATTGTCCGTTCATGGAGGTCAAGAAATTGATCCGACAACAATGTCTCGTGCAGTGCCTATTTACCAAACAACATCTTACGGGTTCAGAGACACCGATCATGCCGCGAATTTATTCTCATTGTCAGAGTTCGGCAATATTTATACCCGTATTATGAACCCGACTACCGACGTGTTGGAAAAGCGCGTAGCTGCGCTGGAAGGCGGCGTTGGCGCATTGGCAGTTGCTTCTGGACAAGCTGCTATTACTTACGCTCTTCTTAATATTGCAGGATCGGGCGACGAAATCGTATCAGCAACAAGCTTATACGGTGGTACTTATAACCTATTTGCCATTACCCTTCCTAAGCTTGGCCTTAAAGTCAAGTTTGTCGATCCGTCTAATCCGGATAATTTCCGCGCAGCTATTACAGAGCGCACGAAAGCAGTTTATGCGGAAACAATCGGCAACCCTAAAGGTGACGTAATCGATTTGGAAGCTGTCGCAGCAATTGCGCATGAGCACGGCATTCCTTTCATCGTTGACAATACATTCCCAAGCCCTTATCTATGCCGGCCAATCGAGCACGGTGCAGATATCGTTGTCCACTCCGCTACGAAGTTTCTTGGCGGACACGGCACTTCTATCGGCGGTATTATCGTTGACAGCGGTAAATTTGATTGGGCCGCCAACGATAAGTTTCCTGGACTGACTGAGCCGGATCCAAGCTACAATGGCGTAGTGTATACGAAGGCAGTCGGACCGCTTGCTTATATTATTAAAGCCCGCGTTCAGCTGCTTCGCGATATGGGGGCTTCTCTATCGCCATTTAACTCCTTCTTGCTTCTGCAAGGGGTAGAAACATTGCATCTTCGCATGGAACGCCACAGCTCCAATGCGCTTGCTGTAGCGAAATACCTGGAAGGACATGAAAGCATAGAGTGGGTCAGCTATCCAGGCTTGGAATCGCATGATTACTACCAAAATGCGAAAAAGTATTTGCCAAACGGCCAAGGCGCTATTTTAACCTTTGGCATTAAAGGTGGAATAGAAGCGGGCAAAAAGCTGATCAACTCAGTAAAATTGCTTTCGCACTTGGCGAACGTTGGAGATTCCAAGTCGCTTATTATTCATCCAGCTAGCACAACGCATCAGCAGCTTACTGAAGAAGCGCAAATGGCTGCCGGTGTCGATCCGGGATTAATCCGTCTGTCTATTGGAACAGAAGGCATTGCGGATATTATCGCCGATTTGGAACAAGCTATTGCTGCAAGCCAACAATAAGCTATAACATTTACATGGGAGGAGGAGCAGCGGCTATGCCAATAGTAGCAAATGATTCTGCTCGTAAGGATTGGGACACGTACTTCATGGATATCGCCTATATGGTTTCCACTCGTTCGCGCTGCCCTCGCCGACATGTCGGCGCTGTGCTGGTTCAGGGCAAGAAGCTGCTTGGCACCGCTTATAACGGAGCTCCGATGGGGGTGCAGGATTGCTTAGAGGCAGGCTGCATGATCGCTGAGGAGATGGAAATCCAGGTTGAAGACGGTGTTGAAAAAGTAGTGAAAAAACAGCGCTGCATTCGCACTATTCATGCTGAGCAAAACTTGCTGCTTTTTACGGATCGGACCGACCGCGAAGGCTCTGTCGTATATGTGACGGATCAGCCATGCTGGACCTGTGCTAATATGCTGGCTAACAGCGGCATTGTAGAAATTGTTTTTCATCGCAGCTATATGAAGGACAGTGAAAAGGTGTTCGAGCTGATGCGCCAGCAAAACATCGTTATTCGCCAGCTCGAGCAATACGAGCCGCCTGCGCAGACCGTATCTGCAATAATTACATAAAGCAAGCAAATGCTTATGCCGAGGAAAAACCTCTGATTGCGTCATTCGATGCAATCAGAGGTTTTTTGTTCAAATATAGGAAAGTAAATGTTTTCACCTTATACTTGTTCCTATATTTCACCGAGAAACGGCACCTCCTTAGCCAAGGACGCGCAGCGTTTTTTCTTGACCGCTAAATGCGCGTCCTTCGTTCAAGCGAAGGACGGCGGGGCGTTTATCCTTGTTTCTATTAGAAAGGCTGGGTGAAATGAAGCAAAGAAGCAAAAGACCGATTATTTGGATTGCAATCTGTTTTGCCGGCGGCAATGCAGCAGCGGCTAATTTGGATATGCGGGGCTTGATTTATTGTGCGGCTGCGTTGATGCTGTTTTTTATCGCTTGGATATATTGGAGGCACTGTACTGCTTCATTAGCTGTCGCTTGCCTCATGCTTTTTTTGCTCGCGGCAGGACAAAGATACTGGATCGATTATAACAATTCTACTGTATTGGCTGAACAATATGCAGCTTTGGAACAGTCGGATGAAATTCAAACTGTCCCAATTCAGCTCAAAGGCGTCGTTACAGCTGCCGCTTTGGCTGATGGCGATCGTATTGCATTGCAGGTGGATAGCCATTGGATCAAAGCAGATACAGAGAGCGGCGGCTTTGCCAAGGAAGAAAAAGAACGTTTTATGGTTCATATCAAGCTGAAGCAAGAGGAGGAGCAGCAGTACGCCAGTCAATTGCAGCGCGGCGTTATTGTAGAGCTGGCAGGCCAGCTGTCGCTGCCGCAAACAGCTGGCAATAGGGGAGGATTTGATTATAAAAGCTATTTGAAAGGGAAAAGAATACATTGGCTGCTAAAAATGGATGGAATTGAACAGATCAATATTATAGCTAGGCCGCAAACCTTACAATTCAAGCTGTTGCATATCGTCGATCAAACGCGCGCTAAGCTCGGCACTCAAATGGACAAGCTGTTTAACGGCGAGCAGGCAGGCTATATGAAAGGGTTAGTGCTAGGGATTCGCGAGGATCTGGATCCGGCGCAATTCAAGCAGTTCTCGGCTTTAGGTTTAACTCATATACTGGCTATTTCAGGCCTGCATGTTGCCGTATTCATGTATATGGTCTCTACTGCTTTAAAGCTGCTTAGATGGACAAGAGAGAAAATTATTGTTGCGCTGATGCTGCTGCTCCCTGTTTATATATTGCTCTCTGGCGCTTCCCCCTCCGTCATTCGTGCCGGATTAATGGCGCTGCTCGGTTTGGCAGCCGCCCGTATGGGGAAGCTTAAGGACGGGCTTCATCTGATCGCAGCAGCTGCTCTCCTCATGCTTGCCCATGACCCTTATTATATAAATGATGTAAGCTTTCAGCTTTCGTTTATCGTTACAATTGGATTGATTATTGGCGTTCCGGCATTGCGCGCAGTGCTGCCGGATTGGAAAAAAGGGAAAATGCTGCTTGATTTATTTTCGGTAACTTTAGTAGCGCAGCTAATCTCTTTTCCTCTGACTATTTATTATTTCAACCAGTTTAATGTGTTATCGATTGCCGCTAATTTTATATTCGTTCCTTTTATCAGTTCTATTATATTGCCGCTTGGCACCATTTCACTTATATGCTCCTATATCTATTTGCCTCTGGGAAGCTTGATCTCCTCGCTAGCTTCTTATGGAAACGATTGGAGCTTTTTTGCTATTCAGTATTTAGCCTCATCCTTAAATCTTTCTTTAATATGGCCATCGCCGCCAGTTTGGTGGATAGTCTGCTGGTATGGCTTATGCTTAGTATTATTCAGGAGCTTCATTCATTTTGCAGGCTTGAAAAGATCGCGCAGACGCGGCTCAAGTGCTGTGCCGATACTGCGTACGAAGAAATATGTTATCCAATTGACGGCCGCTTCTATTTTATTAGTTTTTTCACTATGGGCTGCTTATACGATGCCGCGTTGGGAAAAGTCGGCTGTAATCAGTTTTCTGGATGTAGGGCAAGGCGATGCTATTTTAATAAAAACACCGGCAGGCAGGCATATTCTTCTGGACGGCGGCGGATTAATATCATTTCGCAAGGAAGGAGAGCGGTGGAAGGACCGCAAAGAGCCTTTTGAGATTGGTGAAAAGGTTGTACTGCCGCTGCTTATGAAGCGAGGCGTTCAAAAGCTGGATGCTGTAATTATATCCCATTTGGACAGCGATCATATACGAGGTCTTCAGGCAGTGCTTGAGCATATACCTGTATCAGAGATTTGGTGGAACCAAACGTTAAAAGAGTCGGGTGATGCGATGCAGCTTATGCAGCAGGCTGTCAATAAGCAGATTCCGCTTTATGCAGCCGCAGCCGGTATAAGCTATGAATTGGAAAAAGATGTTGCGATTACGTTCTTATGGCCGGATGAGCGCTCTGCCTCACAGCATCAAATCGCGCTTGTCGCTGATCAGAATGAGCTTAGCGTCGTGCTGCTGCTGCAAATATATGACTTTCAATTTTTGTTAACGGGTGATATCAATTCAGCTACAGAAAAAATAATATTGACTCGGATGGAGGAAGGAAAAGGTCAAATGCTTGGAACGAATTATGCGAAGCCGCGTATTGATGTAATGAAGATTGCGCATCATGGCAGCAAATATTCAACAAGCTCTGAATGGCTCGATTACTGGAAGCCGATATCTGCAGTTGTGTCGGTCAGCGCAACAAACAGCTACGGACATCCGCACCCGGATGTATTGGAGCGGCTGCAGCAGGGGCGAATTGCGCTTTGGAGGACGGATAAAGATGGAGAAATTATGCTAAAAGCAACAAGGCGGCAATTGTTCATTCTGAATTGACATGCGCTCTATATACGAGAAGCATTAATTTTGTTATTCTTGAGTATGTAACTAATCAGTAATTGTATGCATGAAATTGATTTTATTTTAGCTTTTCCTGCAATCTTAAGAGATAATTAAACTTTACCGTTTACAATAATATGTGATGGAATCCGTTTCATAATGTCGTTTATTGCCATAAGCGAATTATGAAATCGATTCGATGCTAAAAAAAATAAAGTATATTTTTAAAATGTTGCAACCTTTCATAATTCAATTCCGTCAAAGAGGTTGCAGGAGGGGAGGATCCTTAGTGGTGGAGCCGGATCTTATTAAAGCAGCTCAGTCTGGCGACAGAGACGCTTTGATAACTCTATTGCGAGAGATTGAAACGCATGTATATCGGACAGCCTATTATATATTAAATAATGAACAGGATGCTCTGGATGCAGCGCAAGAAGCGCTTATTCGAATCTATACAAAGATAGAGTCTTATGAGGAGAAAGCGCAATTTAAAACTTGGGTACAAAGAATTGTAACCAATATTTGCATTGATAAATTTCGTAGAACAAAACCAACTGTCTCCATTGATGAGCATGATCTTGTCTTTCATGAAAAACAAAATGTTGAAGAAACGGTAATGTCGGCATATGCAGTTCAGGACATTCGAGATGCTATCAATCAGCTGCCTGAGCATCATCGCACCGTAGTTGTGCTGCGCTATTTGCAGGATTTTTCGTACAAGGAAATAGCTGATTCGCTTGATTTGCCGCTAAATACTGTGAAATCCTACTTATTTCGAGCCAGGCAGCAGCTGCAAGGCTTACTTCACGAATATGAGAGAGGTGGTGTCCGGGGATGAATTGTCATGAGGTGATGGAATTGATGCAGCGACAACTGGATGAAGAGCTTAGCGAAGCCGAACGTGAACTATGGACTGCACATTCTAGACAGTGTCCGGACTGCACAGAGAAGCTTGAATTGCTCAAGCTTGTCTCTTTAGAACTAACCAGCTTGCCTAAAGTAACACCGCGTTACAGCCTGGTAGATGCGATCATGCCAGAGCTTGATCGATTGGATAGCTTGAAGCAGCAAGAGTCCGTACCGCCAATAAGCGACAAGAACGAAGTAGTACCGATTAAACCGAAACGCAGCAAGTTTTCATGGAAAGCTTTTAGCGGAGTTGTTGCGGCAGCCGCTGTATGCGGCATATTTATTGCGACATATCCGTCCGGAGGCCATTTGAATAAAGAAAATTCGATGCCGATTGCTGCTAATTTGGCAAATACGGCGCAATCTGAGCAACCTCTAGCTGCGCCATTTACTGCGTCCAATTCGCCAGGGGAATCCAAAGCCGGCAAAGTGGGCACGGAATCGTATTTGGGAGAGTTTGATATTAGCAAAGAGGATTTATTCGTCAAAACCAAAGAAGATATAGGCAAGGAAGAAGCTGGTGAACAAAGTAGCTCTGCTGATTCTTCAAAGCGATTCGTCAACGAAAATGGGACAGGGGCGCCAGCGGTAGAGGGTGCTAATGAACCGGAAGAAGAATCTTTAATAACCGGACTGGGCATGCAGCAGCATGTAGATGATTTACCAGGCAATGAAAGCTCCTTGTCGCCCAATGAACAATTTATTGCTTCTGTTCTTAATTACAGTGTAGTGGTGGAGACGGCAAACAAAGAATATGTTATTATGCAAACAGACCGCAAAAATGGAAAGCTAATGAATTTTGTCTGGTCTGAGGACAGCAAGTCTCTTACCTACGAAGTGCATTTGGAGCAGGGCGCGATTATTAAGTACGTCATCGATCTTGATCAGCTTGAAGAACGTCGGGCCAAATCTTAGCATAAATAGTGTGCACATCGAGACATTTGGCGCGTATAATAAGGATATAGGAAGTGTCATCGACGTTGCAAGACGTCTATGACCATTCTCAAGGACGGTACCATGGGCCGTAATTGAGATGTTTATATAGAGACGAAGGGATGCGGCTTCATACAGCTCATCCCTTTGTTGGTGTTCAGATTGGTTTTGTCAAGGGGGCATGCAGGAATGGATATAAGCGGTGCAATTAAGGAAATTAAGGCAGGAAAATATAGGCCGATTTATGTTCTGGTAGGTCAAGATCGCTATCGAATGGCTCAGTTTGTTGATTACATATCGAACGCTATGTTTCAAACAGAGGAGCGTGAAATGGGCATTGTCAAATTTGATACAGCGGAAACCCCACTTGAGGACATCGTGCTTGAAGCGGAGTCACTGCCGTTTTTATTAGAGCGCAAACTGATTGTCGTGCGTGACGCTGTTGTTTTGACTGGAGGCAGCGGCAAGGAAGGAAGTAAAATTGAGCATCGCCCGGATAGCATGCTGCGATATTTGGAGCAGCCGCTTGAAAGCTCGGTTATTGTATTTGTCGTGCAAGCAGAAAAGCTTGATGAACGGCGTAAGCTGGTGAAGCTATTGAAGGAACGTCAATCCGTTATTCCTTTTTATGAGCTCGACGGCGCACAAATGAAGCAATGGATTATAAAAAGAGCGCAGGAGCAAGGAAGAAGCATGACGGAGCAGGCAGCTGAGCTGCTGCAAGCTCGAGTAGGAAATAATATGCAGCAATTGTCACAGGAAGTGGACAAGCTATGTCTGCATGCAGGCTCTGAGGGGGCCATTGATGAAGAAACGGTCGGTATGCTGACAAGTGTCACGATTGAGGAGGATGTATTTGCACTCGTTGATGCAATTGCAGAGCTGCGCATCGAAAATGCGCTGCGGCTTTATCGCAATTTATTGGTTAGACGTGAGGAGCCGATCAAAATTGTCGCTTTAATCGTCAGGCAAATTCGAATGATGCTGCAAATCAAAGAGCTGGAAAAGCATCATTATTCGCCGCAGCAAATGGCTGGACAGATCGGGCAGCACCCTTACGCTGTCAAGCTGGCATCTGAGAAAGGCCGGAAATTTACGATCGACCGGCTTGCAGGCATCCTTGCTTCGCTAGCCGAACTGGACTATAAAATGAAAACAGGCTTGATTGATAAAGCGCTTGGAGTAGAGCTGTTTTTGCTATCCCTGCATACCGAGCAGGAAGCTGGCAGCAAAGCTTAATATGATTCTGCATCCAATCAAATTTACCTAAAACGGCTGCACCAAAAGGTGCAGCCGTTAGTTTGTTTATTAAGCTTGAGAAGCTAGAGCGTTTAGTTTCTTAGCTAGACGCGATTTTTTGCGGGAAGCCGCATTTTTATGAATCAAGCCTTTAGTTACTGCTTTATCCAATTTTTTCGTTGCTGTAACTAGAGCTGCTTTAGCAGCTTCTACATCAGTGCCAACGAGTGCTTGGTCAGCAACTTTAACGGCCGAACGAAGTGCAGATTTTTGTGAAGCATTCAAAGCACGACGCTTTTCATTAGTTTTAACACGTTTAATAGCGGATTTAATGTTTGGCATGGAATTCACCTCCTAAACTGTTCAAAGAAGTGCACGTAGTTTTTCTGTATACTACACAACTTAAAATATACTATCATGCGCTAGGCTAAAATGCAATAGCATCTGCCTTGCATGAAATCGAATCGCTTGCAAATAATACCTTTAGAACTAAGAAAGGGGATTGTATTTATGAACGATGAACTCGATTTGAAAAAATATAGTGTGCGAACGGATTTGGCGCTGGAGGCAAGGGAAATAGCAGAAGGCGCAGCGGCAGGAGCGGGAATTCCCGGCGTTGCATCTGAAACAATAGAAGATGAGGGGATAATGATTACGCATCTCGAGGTTCAGAATGAACAAGGGGCGAGCGCCATTGGCAAAATGGTTGGACGCTACATTACAATAGAGGTGCCCGGCTTGCGTGGCCATGATTCTGATTTGCAAGATAGAGTAGCCACTCAATTCGCCAAAAATTTTGCAGAGTTTTTGGAACGTCTGCAAATCGGAAAAATGTCAAGAGTGTTAATTGTGGGGTTGGGCAATTGGAATGTAACACCGGATGCGCTTGGTCCGCTCGTCGTTGAGAATGTAATGGTTACACGCCATTTATTTGAATTGATGCCTGATCAAATCTCACCGGGCTACCGTTCAGTAAGTGCGATAGCCCCCGGCGTACTCGGTACAACCGGCATAGAATCAAGTGAAATTGTACAAGGTATTGTAGACCGGTCCAAGCCTGATGTCATTATAGCGATAGATGCACTTGCCTCCAGAGCGCTGGAAAGGGTCAATACCACCATTCAAATAGCTGACATTGGCGTTCATCCCGGCTCAGGCATCGGCAATAAGCGAAAGGGGCTGACGAAGGAAATTTTGGGCGTTCCTGTTATTGCGATTGGCGTGCCGACCGTCGTATATGCTTCCACAATTGTCAATAACACATTTGATATGCTGCGCAATCATTTGGATGGCAATAACGGAGATTCCAATCATATTCTCGGCGTCTTAAATCAAATTCCCGAGCATGAGCGTCTGCAGCTTGTAAAAGAAGTGTTAAATCCGCTTGGCCATGATTTGCTTGTTACGCCGAAGGAAGTCGACCAGTTTATCGAGGATATAGCTAATATTATTGCGAGCGGGCTTAATGCAGCATTGCATGAAGCGATCGATAATGATAATGTGGCCGCTTATACACATTAAATAGTATTTAAAATGCCTTGAGCGCCGCTCAAGGCATTTTTTTGAAATAAAAGAAAGTATAAGTTTTCAACCTTATATCTGTTCTTATATTTCATCCGTAAACGCGCCTGTCCAAAGGACAGCGGAGCCGTTTATCCTTGAACATTGGAGAGTGTAAGTTTCACCTTCAAATCTATCAATCTGACAAATGATATAAATAGAAATAGTTCTTTCTCTCAATCGGTTCTATGAAATGCTGCTAGTACATAAATTAATAGTAATTTGATTACATACTAGCGGAGGTAAACGATATGTTGAAAACGATAAGGCTGAGCCACTGGGAAAAAACTAGCTTGAGGACAAGAAGGCTACTGACGAGCGCCAGAGCGTTTTCGATGCTATCGATATGCAGTATGCTGTTCTTTATTTTAATAGGAATCGCTGGGGTCGCTCATCAGCATTATGCTAAATCGCCCATATATTCGATGCGGCAGCTTGCAGCTACAGTATCGGGCGGTATATTTGGGGATATGCTAGAGATGGAAGTGCCGGGCTTTCATAGCAGCCTTGAATCCGAGACATTAAACAGCAAGCAAATCAGCTTGTTTTTAATGCGCGCGCTTACTGATATTAACCTTGAAGATCCGCGCAGTGTACTGGCCAGTGAATTGCCGGGCATGCGGGACAATGAGTATTTTTTGATGCGCAAAGGCTCGGGCACAGATGCTTCGATCGGTCCGCAGGATTATACGCCAATCGCTTACGATCCTTCTATTCCTTTGGAAGAGGAAACAGGCAAAGGAGAAGATGTTTCCAGTTCAAAGGATAACAGCGGCGAGGCAGGGGCGGGGAAGGAAGAGCAGGGCGGCAAAACGGCGACAACGAATGGAGCCAAAAAAGTTTTTATCTATCATTCGCATAATCGCGAATCATGGTATCCGGAGCTGGATGAGAAAGTGAAGGATCCTAACTCGAAAACGAAAAATATTACGCTTGTCGGCAAACGGCTGGCAGAACAGCTAGAGGAAAAGGGTATCGGCGCAATGCACTCTAATATGGATTATCCGACAGCTATTAAAGACTATCGTTGGGAGCTATCCTACAAATATTCTATGAAGACAGTAAAGGAAGCTATAGCAAGCAGCAAGGAGCTCGTTTACTTTTTTGATATTCATCGTGATTCACAAAAAAGAAAATATACAACGGTTGATATTGATGGCAAAAGCTACGCGCAGGTTTATTTTATCATTGGTCATAAAAATCCTAACTGGAAGAAAAACGAAGCCTTTGCTACGCAAATTCATGAAGCGCTTGAAAAGAAATACCCGGGCATCTCAAGAGGCATTTGGGGCAAAACAGCCGCTAACGGAAATGCGGAATATAATCAGTCTCTGGCGGATGGGAATGTGCTTGTTGAAATTGGCGGAGTGGAAAATACGCTGGAGGAATCATACAGAACGGCAGATGCGCTTGCTGAAGTAATCTCCAATATTTATTGGGCGGATGAGAAGGTATCTGGAAAGGAATGATCACAATGAGAAAAAAAGCGTGGAAGTGGGCGCTGTTAGGCGGTGCGCTGACCTTTATTATATTGTACGGCATTGAAATGTCGACCGCAGGAATTGAACGGATTCATGGGCCGCTGCAATCACAGCTGAGTCAAAATGAGCTGAAGCCTCCAGCCTCTGCCGAGCCGGGCTCAAATGTACGTGACGGGGAGCAGGAAATGGAGCAATGGCTGCCGAAAACGGCAACCGAGCGTAAAATCGCCCAGCTGGAAAAAGAGCTCGAGGAAATACGAAAGCTTGCTTCGTTGGAGAAAAAGTATGAAGAGCAGTATAACGAGCTATGGAGCGATCTGCCCGGCGGCGGCAATGGCAGCAGCTCAGCAGTCAATAAATTTGCAGATTCTGCCTCGGGCATGCTGGAGTCGGCGTCGAGCGGCGGCATTAAATTTGTAGTTTCAATGTTTGAAGGATTGTTTAAGTAAACTCCATTGCTGATCGTCGATCTTATTGTTATACTGTTAGAATGATTAGAATTATTGGTAGTGTGGAGGTTTGGCATGATCGACGTTCGTGACCGACAAAAGAAAATTAGAAATTTTTCCATTATTGCGCATATCGACCACGGTAAATCCACGCTTGCGGATCGGATTCTTGAATTTACTGGCGCTTTGTCATCAAGGGAGATGCAAGCGCAAGTACTTGACCAGATGGATTTGGAAAGAGAACGGGGAATTACGATTAAGCTGCATGCTGTGCGGTTAACTTATCGCGCTGATGATGGCGAGCAATATATTCTTAATTTAATCGATACGCCGGGCCATGTCGACTTTACATATGAAGTATCGCGAAGCATGGCAGCTTGCGAGGGTGCTTTGCTGGTAGTCGATGCTGCGCAGGGCATTGAAGCACAGACGCTGGCAAATGTGTATCTGGCACTTGATAACAATTTAGAAATATTGCCTGTATTGAATAAAATCGATTTGCCTAGCGCTGAACCGGATCGTGTAAAGCAGGAAATCGAAGATATTATCGGGCTGGATGCAAGCGATGCCGTTCACGCATCCGCGAAGGCCGGAATAGGGATTAAAGAAATTATTGAGCAGGTCGTGACTAAAGTTCCGCCGCCTGAAGGCGATCCGGATGCGCCCCTTAAAGCTCTTATTTTTGACTCTCACTATGACCCATACAAAGGCGTCATAGTGTATGTGCGTATCGTTGACGGCAGTATCCGTCCGGGCAGCAAAATTCGCTTTATGGCCACTGGCGCGGAGTTCGAGGTGCTGGAGGTCGGCGCATTTATGCCGCGCATGGCTATCATAGATGAGCTTGTCGTAGGTGATGTAGGCTTCGTTGTCGCGGGTATTAAAAATGTAAAGGATACGCGCGTCGGGGATACAATTACTGAAGTTAAGCGTCCTGCTGCCGAGCAATTACCAGGCTATAGACGCATTAATCCAATGGTATTCTGCGGCCTGTATCCGATCGATACGCAGGATTACAATGATTTGCGCGAAGCGCTTGAGAAGCTGGAATTGAACGATGCATCTCTAAGCTATGAGCCCGAGTCGTCTACAGCGCTCGGCTTCGGTTTCCGGTGCGGCTTCCTGGGCTTGCTTCATATGGAGATTATTAAAGAGCGCATCGAAAGAGAATTCAATATTCCATTGATTACTACTGCGCCAAGTGTTATTTATAAGGTTGCGCTTACTAGCGGCGAGGTTATCAATATAGACAACCCATCTAATTATCCTGAATCGGGCAAGCTTGATTATGTGGAGGAGCCGTATGTAAAGGCAAGCATTATTGTGCCGAATGATTTTGTAGGCGCCATTATGGAGCTTTGCCAAAACAAACGCGGAGAGTTTTCCAATATGGAATATTTGGATACTAATCGCGTTACCGTCCATTATGAGCTGCCATTGTCCGAGATTGTATATGATTTCTTTGATATGCTTAAATCAAGCACGAAGGGCTATGCTTCCTTTGATTATGAGCTGTCGGGCTACCGCCGTTCCAATCTGGTCAAAATGGACATTAATTTAAATAACGAAGCAGTTGACGCTTTGTCTGTTATCGTACACCGTGATCGTGCCTATCAACGCGGCCGTCAAATTTGCGAAAAGCTGCGTGAGCTTATTCCTCGCCAAATGTTTGAGGTGCCGATTCAAGCAGCAATCGGCCATAAGGTTATAGCTAGAGAAACAGTCAAAGCGATGCGCAAAAACGTTCTTGCCAAGTGCTACGGCGGTGATATCAGCCGTAAGAGAAAGCTTCTGGAGAAGCAGAAGGAAGGCAAGAAACGAATGAAGCAGGTCGGCAACGTAGAGGTGCCGCAAGAGGCATTTATGGCTGTTCTAAAAATCGACGAATAGCTTCAAGCATAAATAGCACAAGTTACGAACGACGATAAGAGAGAGCGCCGCTCTCTCTTATTTTTCTTGAATTGCTGCCTGCCGGCTCGGCCTGCAGCAAGATTATTTAAAATGACAAGGAGGGATAAGGTTGAATACAATGCTTCATAAGGCACCAAGAGCGCTTTATATTCATATCCCTTTCTGCACGAATAAATGCCATTACTGTGATTTTACCTCCTATGTGCTTAGAGGCCAGCCGGTCGATCACTATTTGGACGCGCTCGAGCAGGAAATGATTCAAACTGCTAAAATGCAGCCGCCGACTGAAATCGATACTGTGTTCGTCGGCGGCGGCACGCCGACCGTACTTACGCCGCCTCAGATGGAACGATTTCTTAAAGCGGTGAATACACATTTTCCGTTAGCCAAAAATGTGGAGTTTACGATGGAGGCAAACCCCGGCACAACTGATTTGGATAAGCTTGCCGTTATGTATCATGGAGGCGTTAACCGGATCAGCTTCGGCGTTCAATCCTTTGACAACGGCTTGCTCGAGCGGATTGGCCGAATTCATAACGTAGACGACGTTTATAACAGCATTGCAAACGCACGCCAAGTGGGCTTCAGCAATTTATCGATTGATCTTATGTTCGGATTGCCCGGCCAGACGCTGGAGCAGCTTTCAGACAGTGTTGAAAAAGCGCTGCAGCTGCAATTGCCGCATTATTCGCTCTACAGCTTGAAGGTGGAGGAAAACACGCTGTTCCACCATCTGTATGCTCGTAATGAGCTGCCTCTTCCATCAGAGGAGGAGGAGCTGAATATGTTTCTCTTGCTGATGGAGCGCTTAAAGGCTAATGGCTACAGCCATTACGAAATAAGCAATTTTGCTAAGCCGGGCTACGAAGGAAAGCATAATTCCACCTACTGGCGCAACGAGCCTTACTATGGGCTTGGTGCTGGCGCGCATGGTTATTCGCAGAGAATAAGGCATGTCAATATTAAAGGCGTGCAGCCTTATATTGATGCAGCTAATGCTGGACTGCCTAGATTAGAGCAGCTTGAAGTGTCGGAAGAGGAAGCGATGGAGGATTTTATGATGGTTGGCTTAAGGCTGCTCTGCGGTGTCAAAATATCTGACTTCGCTAAACAGTTCCCTTCCTTCACACTGGAAGAAAAGTTTGCTGAGCCGCTGGCGAATCTGTTGGACGCACAGCTGATTGAGAAGCTGGAGCGGCAGAATGATGTTATTTACCGCTTAACGAATCGCGGTGTTCTGCTTGGCAACGAAGTGTTCGGCGCTTTTTTGCTTAATAATTAGCAGATCAAAAACTTCGATGAGACAGGACAAATAGTTATTGAGAAATAATTCGTGTTGTTGTATATTTATTCATAATATAAAAACCGAGTGGAGGTGAGGCAGCGATGCAAACCGAGGATGTAATTTGCCGTCAAGCTACGCTGGACGATGTTGAGGCATTATATCTATTAATACAGGATTATGCAGATCAAGGCATTATGCTGCCGCGAACGCGTGAAGCGCTCGCTGCATCTATTGATTCGTTCGTAGTTGCAGAGCTAAACCATAAGGTTGTCGGCTGCGGCTCGCTGACATTGCTAGGTCAGGATTTGGTAGAAATCAGATCGCTTGGCATGAGCGAGGAGTATAAAGGATTGGGCATAGGCAGTAAATTGGTCGATCAGCTGATCGCGCAAGCGAAGGAGCGTAAAATAAGCAAAATTATGGCGCTGACGTACGCTGTTCCCTTTTTTGAGCGGAATGGCTTTACCGTTGTCGATAAAGAAATATTTCCTGAGAAGGTATGGACGGACTGTGTCGTTTGTCCGAAGCGCTTTGCCTGTGATGAGATCGCTGTTATGAAAAAGCTCTTTTAATAATCCTTTCATCTAAACATGTTATCAATGCCAAATTGGTCCAAAAAATACCGAACTGACTTGACAACGGTTAAGCTGGTTTGGTATTTTTGTATTAGTGATTAGCACTCGACTGAATTGAGTGCTAACGATAGAAAAAGTAAGATCGGCCACATCATGAATTGGAGGGATGAAATATGCTGACTGAGCGGCAACGCATGATATTGAATGCTATTGTCGATGACTATATTCGTACGGCAGAGCCTGTCGGATCAAGAAGTATTTCCAAGCGCGGAGATATCGGTTTCAGCCCTGCAACAATTCGCAATGAGATGGCAGATTTGGAGGAGCTTGGCTTTTTGGAGCAGCCTCATACCTCTGCCGGTCGCGTGCCGTCTACTAAAGGCTATCGGTATTATGTTGATCATTTAATACACATTAATGAAATTGGGGAAAAGGATCTGGCTTTGATGCGTACGCTCGTGACGGATCAAAAGCTTCAAATCGAGCAGGTTATTCAGCATGCCGCCATGATATTGTCTAACTTGACGAATTACACGTCCATTTTGCTTGGACCGGAGACGATAAGCACGTCACTCAAGCATTTTGGCATCGTGCCGCTGGACGCATCCTCTGCTGTTGCTATTATCGTAACCAATACAGGCCATGTAGAGAATCGTACGATTACGCTTCCTGCCGGTTTGTCGATGAGCGATATGGAAAAGGTAGTCAATATATTGAATACCAAGCTGGTTGGCGTTCCGATCATTAAGCTGAAATCAAGGCTGTACAGTGAGGTAGGGCGTGAGCTTGAGCGGTATACGGATCATTATGAGCAGCTGCTGATCGTGCTTGAGCAGGCATTGGCCAGCGAGGAGGATGAGAATCGAATTTTCCTTAGCGGAACGACGAATATGCTTACTCAGCCAGAGTTCAAAGACGTGGATAAGGTTAAGACAATACTTGATTTGCTCGATGAAACACCGACTATTTTAAAGATGTTCACAGATTTGCCTGCAGGCATTCAGGTTCGAATCGGCTCTGAAAACGACCATAAGGCAATTACCGACTGCAGCTTGATAACGGCAACTTATGCTATAGATGGTCAAGCGTTAGGGACAATTGGCATTTTAGGTCCTACTCGAATGGAATATGGCAAGGTAATTGGTTTAATTGACTTTTTATCGAAAGATATGGCGATTCGTCTAGGACGTTGGTATAAGTAAAGTAAATAAGGAGGTGACATGGTGAGTACAGAGGAACAACGCGTAGAGGATACAGAAATTAATGCAGATCATCAGGAAGCAGAAGCTCCGGAGCAAAATGCTGCAGGAGCTGACGAAGCAAGAGACGCTGCAGAGAACACTCAAACGGCTCAAGAAGAAGATGCTCGCTATACAGAACTGAAAAATCAGGTGGAAGAGCAGCAGCAGCGTTTTTTACGCGCGCAGGCTGATTTTGATAATTTCAGACGCCGCACGATGAAGGAAAAGGAAGAGCTTGGACAATATGCTTCGATGAAGCTTATTGAGCAGCTGCTTCCCGTTGTTGACAATTTTGAGCGTGCGATCGCTGCAACAGGAGCAAATAAAGATTTTGATTCGCTTGCTAAGGGTGTAGAGATGATTTTCAAACAGCTTGCTCAAGTATTGGAGCAGGAAGGCCTTAAGCCTATGACTACAGTCGGCGAAGTGTTCAATCCAGATTTCCATCAAGCGATTATGCAGGTGGAATCAGATGAATATGAAGAGGGAATTGTAGTGGAAGAGGTTCAGAAGGGCTATCTGATGAAGGAAAAAGTATTGCGCCCGGCTATGGTGAAAGTAAGCGGCTGATCAATGCCCGGCAATGATAAGCATGCTTGTTATAGAAAACGGACGGCAACGTCGTTATATTGCAATTGATTATTGAGGAGGCACTTTGATTATGAGTAAAGTAATTGGTATTGACCTTGGTACAACTAACTCCTGCGTATCCGTAATGGAAGGCGGCGAAGCTGTCGTTATTCCAAATCCGGAAGGCAACCGCACTACTCCTTCTGTAGTAGGCTTTAAAAAGGACGGCGAGCGTGTCGTTGGCGAAACAGCAAAACGCCAGGCCATCACTAATCCGGACCGTACGATCAGCTCGATAAAAAGACATATCGGTACAAACCATAAAGAAAAAGTAGATGACAAAGAGTATACGCCGCAAGAAATTTCGGCTATTATTCTTCAAAAGCTGAAGTCTGATGCAGAAGCTTATCTTGGCCAGCCGGTAACGCAAGCAGTTATTACGGTTCCAGCATACTTCAACGACAGCCAGCGTCAAGCGACTAAGGATGCTGGTAAAATTGCCGGCTTGGAAGTTTTGCGTATCGTTAATGAGCCGACTGCAGCAGCTCTAGCTTACGGTTTGGAAAAAACAGAAGATCAAACGATCCTTGTATACGACCTCGGCGGCGGTACATTCGACGTTTCTATTCTTGAGCTTGGCGACGGCTTCTTTGAAGTTAAAGCTACAAGCGGCGATAACAAACTGGGCGGAGACGATTTCGACCAAGTTATTATTGATTACCTTGTTGAGCAGTTCAAGAAGGAGCAAGGTATAGATCTTTCTAAGGACAAGGCTGCAGTACAGCGTCTTAAGGATGCTGCTGAGAAAGCGAAGAAAGAGTTGTCCGGCGTGCTTACCACATCTATTTCCTTGCCGTTTATTACGATGGTAGACGGAGTTCCACAGCATTTGGAGATGAGTCTGTCCCGCGCTAAATTCGAAGAGCTTGCTGCTCCGCTTGTTGAGCGTACGCTTGGCCCGGTTCGTCAAGCGCTAAGCGATGCTGGCTTGTCTGCTAATGAAATTCATAAAATTGTTCTTGTCGGCGGCTCGACTCGTGTTCCTGCTGTACAAGAAGCGGTTAAGAAGCTAACCGGCAAAGAGCCTCATAAAGGTGTGAACCCGGATGAAGTAGTTGCTTTGGGAGCTGCTGTTCAGGCAGGTATTTTAAGCGGCGATGTGAAGGACGTTGTATTGCTTGACGTTACCCCGCTTTCACTTGGTATTGAAACAGCTGGCGGCGTGTTTACTAAGATGATTGAGCGCAACACAACTATTCCTACAAGCAAATCACAAGTTTTCTCCACTTATGCAGACAATCAGCCGGGTGTAGAAATTCATGTTCTTCAGGGCGAGCGCTCTATGGCAGCAGGCAACAAAACGCTTGGCCGCTTTACGCTAAGCGATATTCCTCCTGCACCGCGCGGTGTGCCGCAGATCGAAGTAACCTTCGACATTGATGCCAACGGTATCGTAAACGTATCTGCACTGGATAAAGGAACAGGCAAGAGCCAAAACATTACAATCACTTCTTCCAGCGGTCTGAGCGATGAAGAAATCGACAAAATGATGAAGGATGCCGAGCTGCATGCTGAAGAGGACCGCAAGCGCCGTGATTTGGTAGAAGCAAAAAATAACGGGGACCAATTGGTATATACGGTTGAAAAAACAATTAAAGACCTTGGCGACAAAGTCGATGCTTCTGAGATTGACAAAGCGAACGCTGCGAAGGATAAACTGGTAGCTGCTCTAGCTACTGATGATATTGAGCAAATTAATGCTGCAACAACTGAGCTGACTGAAATTGTTCAACAGCTGTCTGTTAAGCTGTATGAGCAAGCACAAGGCGCGCCTGGAGCTGACGCTGGTGCTGGTGCTGAGCAGTCTGGTGCTAAAGGCAAAGATAATGTTGTAGATGCAGATTATGAGGTTGTTGACGACAACAAGTAAGAACGAATTTAGCGGTTGTGAGGTCAAAGACAGGGGCTTCCTGACTTTGGCCTCCTTTTCATGGAAATAGCATTAAATAATTTTCTTACTATTTTTTCGTAATGCAAGCAAGTAATTATAAGCTTATGTTATCATATGATATTGCGGAGGTGAGATCAGGTGGCAAATAAACGAGATTATTACGAGGTGCTTGGCATAAGCAAAGATGCCTCAGCTGATGATATAAAGAAATCTTATCGCAGGCTTGCCCGGCAATATCATCCTGACGTCAATAAAGCAGCGGATGCTGAAGAGAAATTTAAAGAAGTAAAAGAAGCTTATGACGTGCTAAGCGATGACGGCAAGCGCTCCACCTATGATCGCTATGGGCATGTTGACCCGAATCAAGGGATGGGCGGCGCCGGCGGAGCAGATTTTGGCGGCTTTGGCGACATATTTGATATGTTCTTTGGCGGCGGTGGCGGCAGAAGAGATCCTAATGCGCCGCAACGCGGCAATGACTTGCAGTATACGATGACGATTGATTTCAAGGAAGCGGTATTTGGCAAGGAAACAGAAATTACAATTCCTCGTACGGAATCGTGTGAACCATGCCGAGGTACAGGCGCCAAGCCTGGGACGCATCCTGAAACCTGTTCGGTGTGCCGCGGAAGCGGACAGCAGGAGGTTGTATCCAATACGCCGTTCGGTCGAATGGTTAACCGCAGAGCGTGCTCAAACTGCAGCGGTACAGGCAAGGTAATTAAAGAAAAATGTGGAACTTGCCATGGCGCAGGCCAGGTGAAGAAGCAGCGTAAAATTAAAGTTAATATTCCGGCAGGTGTGGATGAAGGCGCACAAATTCGCATTAGCGGCGAAGGTGAAGGCGGCCTGAGAGGCGGTCCGGCTGGGGATTTGTATATTGTGCTGCGAGTAAAGCCGCATGAATTTTTCGATCGCGAGGGCGACGATATATATTGCGAGGTGCCGCTAACCTTTGTACAGGCGGCGCTGGGTGATGAAATAGAAATCCCTACATTGACGGAAAAGGTAAAACTCAAAATTCCGGCCGGTACACAAACCGGAACGTACTTCCGATTGAATGGAAAGGGCGTGCCCAAATTGCGAGGCTATGGCCAGGGCGATCAGCATGTCAAGGTAACGTTAGTGACTCCTACTAAACTTACAGAAGAACAGAAGGATTTGCTGCGTCAATTCGGCGGTATTGCAGGCGAAACAAA
This sequence comes from Paenibacillus sp. GXUN7292, assembly GCF_050864975.1. Classification (NCBI taxonomy): domain Bacteria; kingdom Bacillati; phylum Bacillota; class Bacilli; order Caryophanales; family Paenibacillaceae; genus Paenibacillus; species Paenibacillus sp. GXUN7292. Next base: position 108,505 of record NZ_JBOZWO010000005.1, read on the forward strand.
TGTTGAGCAAGGCGAGCATCATGAGTCGATTTTTGAACGGATGAAAAAAGCGTTTCGCGGCGATTAAGCATGCCATTAAGCGATAGGCGAACTGCTAGTGACAGTATCATATGTCGATTTAATAAGCCTGGCTTATGCATAGCAATATGCATAGGTTAGGCTTTTATTTTTTTTAAGACTGAAAGATTAGCATGATTGGCGGAGTTTTATTGAAATACGAATGAAAAGCAGCGGTCAGATCAACAATACATAGTAATAATGGCATGAAGCTTTGCCTTATAAGATGTTAAAGGAGCTGGACAATATGGGTAAAGAAAAGAAAAAACAATTAGATGACAAACTGCTGAACGAAAGTGATTTCAAGCAAAAAAACGACGAACAGACGGAAACTTTTAATAATGATTTGGACAAGATCAATTTTGCTGAACTGCCGATTGAATCTGAGCTAGAAGAGTAATGTAACGGCTCCCTCGTTTAAATAAATAAAAAATAGCCTTCCGTCAAACAGATTGTCTCAATGTTTTTGATAAAGCTTTGTGCTGGATGCCTAATGTGGTGTACAATAGAGGGTGGGTTTCAACGAGAAACGGTTTCGACTTGTGTACGGGACGCACTGCGTTTCTACTTGTACATTACCAAGAAACAAGTTGCATCGCTTAAAGCGGCAATGATGTTTCTTCTTGACGTATTGGAGGGCATTTAATCATGAAGTGGCAGGAACTTACAATCTCGACGACGGAAGAAGCAGTTGAGATGATATCAAATTTTTTGCATGAAATGGATGCAGACGGCGTTTCAATTGAGGAATCCGGGACGCTTAACAAGCCTCGCGACACTTCGCTTGGCCAATGGTATGAGCATCCGCTTAATGATATACCTGAGGGACAGGCGGTTATTAAAGGATATTTTACGGAAGATATTAATTTAAATGAATTGATTGAACAAATAAAGCCGCGTATCGATGAACTTAAGCAATTCGATATCAACGTTGGCGAGGTCACATTTTCATTCGCTATGGTTGATGAAGAGGACTGGGCGAACGCGTGGAAGCAATTTTTCAAGCCGATCCGGGTATCGGAAACATTAACGATCAAACCTACCTGGGAAGATTACGAAGCAGGTGCAAACGAGAAAATCATCGAGCTCGATCCAGGCATGGCTTTCGGCACAGGTACGCACCCGACGACTGCGCTATGCCTTCGGACGCTTGAGAGCGTCGTAACCGGGGGCGAGGAAATGATCGATGTCGGGACGGGCTCGGGCATTTTGGCTATCGGAGCATGCCATTTGGGTGTTAAGAGAGTGCTTGCGCTTGATCTTGATCCTGTTGCCGTTTCAAGCGCAACTGAAAACGTCAGGCTGAACGGCTTGTCAGAGCGTGTTGATGTCAAGCTGAGCGATTTGCTCGGTGTCCTGCGTGATGAAGAGAGTAAGCAGAGCGGTGATGAGACATCCATCGGCGTCAGCGTGCCTGTTGATTTGGTCGTTGCCAATATTTTGGCAGAAATTATTTTGCTGTTTGTCGAGGACGTCTATGAAGCGCTTAAACCAGGCGGCATCTATATCGCTTCCGGCGTGTTTAAAAACAAAGAAGAGGCTGTGGAAGAAGGGCTGATACAGCACGGCTTTGAAATTGTGGAAAAGCAGAGAGAAGAGGATTGGATCGCGTTCGTTGCGCGTAAGCCTCAGGTGGCTGGATGAGTCTGGAAAATTTTCTTCGAGTGTCGCTGGACGAGCTCCCGTTCTTTGCTTTAGCGATAATTATTGCTTTTACGGTGCATGAGTTCGCACATGCCTATACAGCATACAAATTTGGCGATGATACAGCGTATAAGGAAGGCAGGGTGACGCTGAATCCCGCTGTTCATCTTGACTTGCTCGGTTCGATACTGATATTGATCGCCGGCTTTGGCTGGGCTCGCCCTGTGCCGGTGCGAGCGAGCAATTTTAAAAACCCTCGGGTAATGAGCATCATTGTTTCTGCAGCAGGGCCTTTAAGCAATTTGCTGCTCGGTATTATTAGCGTAATTGCTATTAATGTGTTGCATGTAACAGGTCTGCTTGATGCTGGATCGCCTCAGCTTACGAAGGCAATTATGTTATTCTTTCATTTTATGATCACTTATAATTTTTTATTGTTCGTATTTAATTTAATTCCATTGCCTCCGCTTGACGGCTATCGCATTGCGGTTGAGTTTTTACCGCTTAGACAAAGGCTGCAGGTAGAGCAAAATGCGCAGTGGGGCATGATTTTCTTTTTGCTGATGGTTTTTATCCCGCCGTTAAGAGAGGTAACGCTCGATCCTATCTTAAATCTCGGCGGTGTTATTGCAAATGCCGTTATCAAAGCCGTGCACCTCTTTTTGTAAATGGCTTTCGGAATTATTTTCGTGTTATATTAATGATTTAAGGGTGGTTAGCTGTCATGCAGCGCTATATGATAGAGGCGGAGCAGTGGAGCGGGAATGAGGTTCGGTTAATTGGCAACGACGCTCACCATGCTTCAAGAGTTATGAGAATGAAAGAAAACAGCAAATTTATTGCTGCTGATGGAAAAGGGCGCGCTGCTTTAGTCTCCGTAAAAGAGGTTTCAGCTGAGCTGGTGACGGGTGAGATACTAGAGTGGCTGGCCGATGACAATGAGCCAAGATGGTCCATTACAATTGCCCAAAGCTTGCCTAAAGGCGATAAGATGGAGCTTGTCATTCAAAAAGGGACCGAGATCGGAGCGGCCGCGTTTGTTCCTTTTGAATCGGAACGCATGATTGTACAATATGATAGCAAAAAAGAAGCCAAGCGCCTTGAGCGATGGAATAAAATTGCAAAGGAAGCCTCGGAACAGGCTCATCGCAGCATCGTTCCAATGGTTGCTGCAGTGCGCAGCTGGAAAGAGCTGCTAAGCGAGATTGAGCAATTTGATTTAGCGTTATTTTGCTATGAGGAAGAAGGCAGGCAGGCTGTCAGCAGAGGCATTGGAACAGCAGTAAAGCGCTGGAAACAGCAGTTGGAAGCCGGCAGCGGGGAAGTGCATAATAACGCGAATTTGTTGGTTATTGTAGGTCCTGAAGGGGGCTTTACCGAGCGCGAGGCACAGGAAGCTGAGGCTGCAGGAGCGGTAATAGCAGGGCTTGGCAGACGTATACTGCGAACAGAAACAGCAGGGATCGTAGCGTTAACCTGCTTACTATATGAAGCTGGAGAAATGGAAGGAGCGTAATCATCATGCCATCCGTCGCATTTTATACATTAGGATGCAAAGTAAACTTCTATGATACAGAAGCGATTTGGCAGCTGTTCAAGAATGAAGGCTATGAGCAGGTCGATTTTGAGGAATCGACAGCAGATGTTTATTTAATCAATACTTGTACGGTAACGAATACGGGGGACAAAAAAAGCAGGCAAATTATTCGCCGTGCAATTAGGCGTAATCCTGATGCAATCGTAGCGGTGACAGGCTGCTACGCGCAAACCTCGCCTGCTGAGATTATGGCGATTGAAGGGGTCGATCTCGTAATCGGGACACAGGACCGCGACAAAATAATGAGCTTTGTGAAAGAGATTCAAGAGAAGCGGCAGCCGGTCAATGCAGTTCGCAATATTATGAAAACCCGCAGCTTCGAAGAGCTGGACGTTCCTGATTTTACTGAACGTACCAGAGCTTTCTTGAAAATTCAAGAGGGCTGCAACAATTTCTGCACCTTCTGCATTATTCCATGGTCGCGCGGTCTGTCGCGCAGCCGAGAGGCGCAAAGCGTGCTTGACCAAGCCCGCAATCTCGTTGCCGCAGGCTATAAAGAGATTGTGCTGACAGGTATTCATACAGGCGGCTATGGCGATGACATGGAAAATTACAATTTGACAAGCCTTTTATGGGATTTGGATAAAGTTGAAGGTCTGGAGCGTATCCGGATCAGTTCGATCGAAGCAAGCCAAATTGACGATGCGATGATCGAGGTGCTCAACCGGTCAAGCAAAATGTGCCGCCATTTGCATATTCCGCTGCAAGCTGGCGATAATGCTGTGCTCAAGCGGATGCGACGCAAGTATACAACAGAAGAGTTCGCTGCCAAAATTAAACGATTGCACGAGGCGATGCCTGGTGTTGCCATTACAACGGATGTCATAGTAGGTTTCCCTGGTGAGACTGAGGAGATGTTTGAAAATGGCTTTAAATTTATGGAGGAACTGCAATTTGCGGAAATGCACGTATTTCCTTATTCCAAGCGTACAGGTACGCCTGCCGCGCGTATGGAAGATCAAATTGATGAAGAAATTAAAAATGAACGAGTGCATAAGCTTATAGATTTATCTGAAAAGATGCAGCTGCAGTACGCCCAGAAATTCGTTGGCGAAGTGCTGGATGTAATTCCGGAGCGAGACTATAAAGGGGCGCCTGGCACAGGACTGGTTATGGGTTACTCCGATAACTACATCCAGATTGTATTTGAAGGCGATGAATCTTTAATCGGCCAATTATGCCGGGTCAAAGTGACGGAAGCAGGTGTCAATGAATGCCGCGGCCAACTGGTCCGCGTGCTGGAGAGCAAGCGAACGCCTGAGGCGATATAAGCCTCGCTCCCTTGCGCGCAACAGGATTCCTAATCTTTTCAGCGATGCTGCTGAATAAGATGAAGGAATCCTTTGTTGCATATACTATGTAGTAATTGTTGTGAAGGGGGAAGGAACATGAAGGAAATTTCAGCCGGCGGAGTTGTATACCGCCATACGGATAAAGGAAAATTGCAGATTCAGCTTATTCAGGACCGTTACGGCAAAGTTTCGCTCCCCAAAGGTAAGATGGAAGCTGGCGAGACCGTAGAGCAGACTGCTCTACGGGAAATCGCTGAGGAAACAGGCTTGCAAGGTGAAATTATTAAGCCGATCGCTCAAATTAAGTACCAGTATGAGCACGCTGAATATGGCGTTGTCAATAAAGAGGTTCATTATTACTTGGTAAAAGCTGTCGGTGGCGAGCTGCAGGCGCAGGTAGAGGAAATACGCGGCGTAGAATGGTTTGAGCCGCTGGAAGCCTGGCGCATGCAAAAACAGCTGGGTTATGAAAATAATGATCGCATCGTTGCAGGCGCCTTAAAGCTTCTAGGCGTTGCTATACCTTAGAATTACCGGCGGGATCAAGCTTTTTTATAAACCCGAAATAGCAGACCGGCAGGGCGAGCAGTGAGCTTGCCACATTAAAGATCGTTTGCGCACGTGCAATTTGAGACGATGGCGTGCCGGATAGCCAGTCTGATACGAGCATCAATTGATCGATGAATGGCATGAAGAGCAGGGCGCCGCTTATATTGAGAATAACGTGCGACAGGGCAACGTAAAATCCTGCCTTCGATCCGCCGATCGATGCAAGCAATGCTGTAGCGCAAGTGCCGACATTTGCACCCAGTACGATAGCTATGCCAAGCTCGATCGGCATAGCACCAATCATCGTAAATCCCATAATCATGCCGATGACAGCGGCGCTGCTGTGTACTAATGCTGTAAGAATCGTACCGGCAGCCAATCCCCACCATAAGCTTGTCGCTGATTTTTGCAAAAACCAGCTGAATAGCTCGCTTTCTTGAATTGCCGGTCCGGAGCTTTGCATAATGGATAGCCCGGCTAGCAGCAGGCCGAAGCCTCCCATCGCTACAGAGGCGGATCTTAGCGGCTTCAGCCAATTGCTAGATTTATAGCTTGGCAAAAGCCCCATTTCGCCCAGCAAGGCGGTTAGCAGCCAAATCGCAAATGAAAAAGCGATAAAAGGAATAGCCAGCTTCGTAATATTAAGCCCGATCAGCTCCGTTGTAATGCAGGAGCCGATGTTGGTGCCTAATATAATGCCGAGCGTTCTTGAGAAAGTTAGCAGTCCCGCGTTAACGAGACCGATTGATAGGATAGTTACGGCGGTGCTGCTTTGTAAAAAAGCGGTCGTAATCGTGCCTACAGCCATTCCGTGCATCGGCGTTGCTGTAGAACGTTCCAAAATAGATGATAAATAGGGTCCGGCCAGCCGATGCAGCGCAAGCTCCATCAATTTCATGCCGACCATAAACACTGCAAAACCGAAAACCATAGGAAAAATAATAGATTGTATCATCGTTGTTTTCTCCTAATTCTTAGACAAAATAATTGGCATTTATAGTTATACATATGCAAGAGACGGGACAGGCATGACAAGCTCTGCTGTGCCGGCTGACGGAATGAAAGGAGTAGGTGCGTAATGTCCTTGCAATTTGTAATAGGGAGATCAGGCTCAGGCAAGACGACCTATTGTTTGCAGCAAATTACGAAGCGGCTCAGAGAGGAGCCGCTAGGCTCGCCGCTTATTGCATTAGTTCCCGAGCAAGCGTCGTTCCAGACGGAATATGGGCTGCTCCAGCAAAACAGTCTGCAGGGCTCCTTGCGGGCTCAGGCGCTCAGCTTTCGGCGGCTAGCCTTCCGTGTCATGCAGGAGACGGGAGGAACAGCGATTACGCCGATTTCGGATACAGGCAAGCATATGCTTCTTCACAAGGTTATCCGTCAGCAGGCTAATGAGCTGCAGTTATTTTCAGGCGGCTTGTCCCAGCCGGGCTTTATGGAACGGCTCGTGGAGCTGCTTACAGAATGGAAGCGATATGGCATTGATGCAGCGGAAGTGGAGCGGCAGCTGGGTAACATAACCGGCTCCTCATCCCTGCTGCTTGAACGCAAGCTCCATGATTTAGCCCTGCTGTATCATTATGCCGAGCAGCAAATGAGTGGGCATTATTTGGATGCCGAGGATTATTTGCATCGATTGCGCGATCAATTTGATCAAGCGCCTTCCATGGACCAAGCGCATATTTGGATCGACGGCTTTCATGGCTTCACTCCTGCTGAATATGAAGCGCTTCGTACAATTATTCGTTCAGCGGCAAGCGTAACGGTAGCTTTAACGCTGGATCGTCCTTATAGCAGCATGGAAAGGCCGCATGAGCTGGATCTGTTTCATCCGACAGCAGAGACGTTTATTGCGCTTAGCAAGCTTGCCGAGGAGCAGCATGTCGAGCTGCTGCCGACGATTCAACTTTGCGCGGTAGGAAGCCCTGCAAGGGTGGCCGATAATGAAATGCTAGCGGTGCTGGAGCGCGGATTTGGCCGGGCTTATGTGCCCGAACAGCCTGTTAAGGCAGCAGGAAGCGGCACTGCAGAAGCTGCTGCGGGATTGTCGCTTCATGCGGCTGCGAGCAGACGGGCGGAAGTAGAAGCGATTGCGCGGGACTTGCTGAGAAGAGCGAGAGAGGATCAAATCAGATGGCGTGATTGCGCAGTTATGCTGCGCAATAGCGAAGATTATTTGGATTATATTGAACTTATTTTTACCGATTATAATATTCCGTTTTTTATCGACCAAAAGGAAAAAGCATTTCATCATCCGCTTGTAGAATTTATTAGCTCTGCGCTTGAAACGGTGTCTTACGGCTGGCAGCATGACGCTGTATTTCGCTGTATCAAAACAGAGTTGTTGTTTCCGCTGGACAGCAGCCTGCCAAGAGAATGGTATGATCTGCTGGAAAACTACGTGCTGGCCAGAGGAATCAGCAGCTGGAAATGGCAGGACGCTCATTATTGGACGCCGCAAGCCAGAATAGATTTAGAGCAGGACACAGGTCAGGAGCCCGTTATAACGGAGGAAGCCAGGCTGCAATTTGAAGCAGTGATGGCCGCCAGACAATCGATTGTCGATAAGCTGCAGCGTTTTGAACAACGATTAACGAAAGCCGCCAATGTACGTCAAATGTGCGAAGCAATCTATTTGCTGCTTGAGGAAGCAGGTGCGGCAGAGCGGCTGGAAGCGTGGAGCGAGAAGCAAATGGATGCAGGCGAGGTGCGGAAGGCACGGAATCATCGCCAATTATGGAGCAGCATTATGAATATGCTGGATCAGCTCGTAAATATTGCAGGCACCGAGCAGGTGGAACTGGAGCTTCTCATCGGCATGGTACAGGCTGGGCTTGACAGCCTAAAGCTTGCTTCCGTTCCGCCGGCGCTTGATCAGGTGCTGATAGGCAGCATGGATCGAACAAGATCCGGTCAAATCAAAGTATGCTATATCGCCGGCGCTAATGATGGAGTTATGCCGATGCGCTATCAGGAGGACGGCCTCTTGTCAGAACCTGAGCGTGAGCAGCTGGCGCAAAGCGGCTTGCAGATGGCTCCAAGCATTAATCGAAGGCTTCTTGACGAAAGATTCATTATTTATAATGCATTAACATCAGCCAGCGATCATTTGTGGATTAGCTGGGCTCAAGCGGATGCAGAGGGAAAAGGGCTGCTGCCTTCCGAAATTATAAGGCAAATTAAAAAGCTGTTTCCTGCTCTCGTCATTCAGGAGCCGGCTGCTGAGCCGGTTTCATCGATGTGTGAGCAGGAACAAAGGCAATATGTGGAGCATCCGCAGCGCAGCCTCACCTATCTGATTGCTATGCTGCAGCAATGGCAGCATGGTCAGCCGATACCAGATTTTTGGTGGGGCGTGTACAATTGGTTTGCTGCAAGACCGATTTGGAAAGAGAGACTCGCCTTGTTGACGCGCTCTCTGTTTTATCGTAATGATGAGCAGCCTCTCAGTGTCGTAACGGCTAAAGAGCTTTATGGCTCCGATTTAAAAGGCAGCGTGTCGCGTATGGAAAGGTTCGTATCCTGCCCATTCCAGCATTTTGCCATCCACGGCCTTAAGCTGCGCGAGCGCAAGCTCTACAAACTGGAGGCGCCTGATATAGGACAGCTCTTCCATGCTGCCCTAAGCAGGCTTTCTGAGAACCAAGGTGCGGGCTGGGGAAGCGCAACAAGAGATGAGCTGGACAGCGCATCGAAGGCTATCGTGGAGGAGCTTGCTCCCAAGCTGCAGTCGCAAATATTGCTCAGCAGCGGGCGTTTCCAATACGTCACGCAAAAGCTTAAAGATATTATTTTGCAGGCCGCTTTGATTTTGGGCGAGCATGCGCGCAGAGCTAAATTTCAGCCTGTCGGAACGGAGATAGACTTTGGACCAGGGGCGGTGCTGCCTGCGCTCAGCATCCCGCTGTCAGACGGCGGCGAGATGGAGCTGATAGGCCGGATTGACCGCGTTGATGCAGCTGAAACCGAGGATGGCCTGCTGTTAAGGGTGGTCGATTACAAATCGAGCTCAACCTCGCTTCAGCTGCAGGATGTAGCTTATGGCCTATCGCTGCAAATGCTCACCTATATGGATGTATTGCTAACGCATGCCGAGCGATGGCTTGGCAAACCGGTGCTGCCGGCAGGTGTATTATATTTTCATGTCCACAACCCTACGCTTAGCATGTCCAGCAGGCCTTCGCAAGCAGAGGCTAACGCCCAGCTCCTCAAGAAATTCAAAACAAAAGGGCTTATCAGTGCAGATGTGCAGGCAGTCAGATGGATGGACAATCAATTGGAAAGCGGCTATTCCGATTTGTTGCCTGTGGCGATTAAAAAGGACGAAAGCTTTTACAGCAGCTCCTCCGTCGTAACGAATGAGCAGTGGACGATGCTTCGTCAAGCTATTCGCGATCAAATCGCTCAGGTAGGGTGCTCTATTAAAGAAGGGGTAGTCGCAATAGAGCCTTACCGAATAGGAAATAAAACGCCATGCGAATATTGCGATTATAAAGCAGTATGCCAGTTCGATCCTTTAATTGCAGGCAATTCATATAAAAAAATGAACAAGCTGACCGAAGAAGAGCTATGGGAGCAGTGGAGAAGGGAGGTATAGCCAATGGTAAATGAAGCTTCGCCTAAACCGGAAGGCAGTCAATGGACGGATGACCAATGGACGGCAATCGATACGAGCGGCGCGAATATTCTAGTTGCTGCAGCTGCAGGCTCAGGGAAAACAGCGGTTCTTGTTGAACGTATTATACGCAAAATTTCACACAACACCGACGTCGATCGGTTGCTAGTGGCGACCTTTACAAAGGCCGCTGCTGCTGAGATGAAGGAAAGAATCAGCATAGCGCTTGAGAAGCAGCTTGCCGTCAATCCGCATTCCGAGCATTTGCGCAAGCAGCTTGCACTTATGAATCGCGCTTCGATTACGACGCTGCATTCGTTTTGCCTTGATGCCATTCGCCGCTACTATCCATTGCTTGAGCTTGATCCCGGCTTTAGAATCGCTAATGAAACAGAGAGCGAGCTGCTGCGGCTGGAAGTGCTCGACGAACTGTTCGAGCAGCGCTACAACGCTGCAGCCGAGCATGGCTCGTTCCTGCAGCTTGTCGATTATTTTGGCGGCGAGCGGGGTGACGAGCCATTATATCGGCTTGTACAGCAGTTATTTCAATTTTCACAGAGCCATCCGTGGCCTGAATATTGGCTGGAGCAGATGGCAGAAGCTTATAGAATAAGCGATCCCGCCGAATTGGAGCAATCGGTATGGGCGCAAAGCCTGAGGCAGTCGATTATACTGGCTGCGGATGGTGCGATATTGCTTCTTAGGGAGGCTAAGCTTGCCGCTGAGCAGCCAGGCGGACCACTTGCGTATGTGCAGACGATTTCAGAGGAGCTTCAGCTTATTGAAGCTGCCCGCGCCGCTCTTGAAAGCGGCGGCTGGAATGAATGGACAGCTGCCTTTCGGGCGGTTCAATTCGGCAGACTGAAGGCTGTGCGCGGAGATGGTCTGGATAAACTGCTGCAGGGGCGCTGCAAGGAGCTTAGAGAAGCGGCTAAAAAGCAAATCGGAACGCTGTCGCATGAGCTGTTTAGCCGGACACTGGAGCAGTTTGCGGAGGAAGTTGAACAGCTGGCGCCGTTAATGGAAGCATTGTCGCAGCTTGTTATTACTTTTTCGCAAGGCTATGAAGCGGCCAAGCGTCAAAAAGGATTGCTTGATTTTGGCGATTTGGAGCATTATTGCCTGCGCATTCTGCGCTCTCCGCAATCCACGCCGTCCCATTTGCTGCCATCCGAGGCGGCGCTTGAATATCAGCGGCAATTTGAAGAAATTTTGCTGGATGAATACCAGGATACAAATGCGGTTCAAGAGGCCATCGTGCAGCTGCTCTCCAGGGACAGCCCCGGAAACAGATTTATGGTTGGCGATGTGAAACAGAGTATATACCGCTTCCGCTTGGCTGAGCCACAGCTTTTTTTGCAAAAATATAAGTCGTATACACCAGCGAAGCAATACGCAGTACATGACGAAATGAATGAAGACGACGGACTGTCCGGAATAAGAATAGACCTGGCGCGCAATTTCCGCAGCAGAACCGAAGTGGTGGACGGAGTCAATCATGTATTCCGTTCCATTATGCGCGAGAAGGTAGCGGAGATGGATTATGATAAAGCTGCAGAGCTGGTCTATCAAGCGTCATTTCCAGACCCGCACTTTGACTGCTCGATACAATTTGCCGTTTTAGATAAAGCGGCGGCTCAAGAGGAACAAGAGAGCGAAGACAGCAGTCTTCATTCGGATGAAGCTTCCGGCGAGGAAAACAGGCAGGAGGCTGAAGAAGCCCAGGAGCTGCAAACAGCGCAGCTGGAAGGGCGCTGGATCGCTGCGCAGCTGCTGGAGCTAAAGGCTAACGGCTATCAGGTGTATGACGGCAAGCAAAAGCGTTACCGGCCTTTTGAGTGGCGGGATACTGTCATCTTGCTTAGAGCTACTTCACAATGGGCGCCGATTTTGATAGAGCAGCTGCAGGAGTTGGGTATCCCTGCCTACGCGGAGCTTGGCAGCGGATATTTTGATGCGACAGAAGTGCAAACAATGCTATCTCTGCTTCACATCATCGACAATCCGTATCAGGATATTCCGCTGGCGGCAGTGCTTCGCTCGCCAATGTTTGGATTGACGGCGGAGCAGCTTGCCCGGATTCGCATTCAGCTCAAGCATGGCGCTTATTACGATGCTGTTATTGAGGCAGCAAGCCGCTTGAAGCAGGAGGATGAGTTATGGCTGAAGCTTTCGCGCTTTTTGGATTTGCTTGATAAATGGCGCGATGAGGCAAGGCAAGGCTCGCTGCCGGATTTGCTTTGGCTGATTTACCGTGAAACGGGCTTCTATGATTTTGTGGGCGGCTTGCCTGGCGGTATGCAAAGGCAGGCGAACCTGCGCGCGCTGCATGACCGATCGCGCCAATTTGAATCTACTTCTATGCGCGGCCTGTTTCGCTTTTTGCGATTTATTGAGCGGATGAAGGAAAGCGGGGGCGATTTGGGAACAGCAAGAGCATTGGGTGAAGGCGAAGATGTCGTTCGGATTATGTCTATTCATAAAAGCAAAGGGCTGGAATTTCCGGTTGTATTTTCTGCCGGGCTTGGCAAGAAGTTTAATCAGCAGGATTTGCGCAGCGCTTTTCTTCTTCATAAACAGCTTGGTTTTGGTCCGCGCATCGTGGATCAAGGCTTGAAGGCGAGCTATCCGTCCTTGCCTTATCTCGCGATTCGCTCAGCACAAAAGATGGAGCTGCTTGCAGAGGAAATGCGTATTCTATACGTTGCATTGACCCGTCCAAAGGAAAAGCTGTACTTGCTCGGTACCGTGAATGATGCTGCCAAGAAAAAGAGTCAATGGCTGGCGGCTGCAGGTGATGCGGGTGAGCTGCCGGATTACCGTATTGCTTCTGCACAATCTTTTCTTGACTGGCTCGGACCGCTTGCCATGTATTACGGCAGCGAGCAGCTGGATAGCGAGGAAAGCTTGAAGCGTTCAGGGCAAGAGGAGCAGTCATGGGGCTGGAAAACGGCAGTGATGCCCGCGTCTATACTTGCTGCGGAAGCTGCGGCTGCAATTGCGAAAGAACCGGACAGTATTGATGAACAGCATCAAATCCAAGCAGTAGCATCCATGGCGCTTCTCGATAACTATTCATTGGATAATGAAATGAGCGATAAGCTGCAGTGGCAATATCCTTATGCTGAGGCTTCCGGCATGGCAGCTAAAACCTCCGTTACTGAAATGAAAAGAATAAATGAGGAAAGAATGGAGGATGCGGCCGATTGGAGCGAACTGGCTGCGGGTTTGAAGCTGCAGGGTAAGATTCAGCCACCCGGAGATGCCGGCCATTCAAGTGCTTCCGGAACGTTGAAGCTTCAGCGGCCGGCATTTATGGAAGAGAAGAAATTAACCGCAGCAGAGCGAGGGACGGCAAACCATGCTTATATGCAGCATATTCCGCTGCCGAAGCCGGCAGATGCTGTTACAGCTGAGCAGCTGGCTTTAACGCTTCGCCAAATGCTTGATCTTCAGCTTATAACGGCTGCTCAAGCCGAAGCGATCGATCTTCAAGCGGCCAAAGCATTTTTAGAGAGCGAGCTTGGATTCAGACTGCGGGCGGCGGAGTGGGTGCGCAGAGAAATGCCGTTTAGCGCTATGCTGCCTGCTGGCAGAGTGTATACTGAGTGCTCGGATGCGCTTGCGCATGAGCCGGTGTTGATACAGGGCGTTATTGACTGCTTGTTCGAGGATGAGCAGGGGATAGTTTTGCTGGATTATAAAACCGATCATATTATAAATGACACTAAGGATAGCGGTACGGCTTGGGATGATGCAGCCGAGCGCCATCGTTTTCAGCTTGAGCTGTATGCGGAGGCGATTGAAGCAGTACTGGGCAAGCCTGTTGCTGAGTGCTTTGTATTTTTCTTTGATGGCGCAAGAAGCGTCAAAATAAAGTAATGCGCTACGCGATATCATTAAGGATGCGGAAGATGGAGGGGCCGAAGTGAATAGTCAAAATAGCCAGAATAGCCAAAATAGCCAAACTATCGGTAAGCGCTCGTTTGCGATTCCTATTATTTTAGTCCTGCTAGTTTTCAGTGTGACGAGCAATGTGCTGCTGTATACGAAAAACATCCGGCACAATCAAGAGCAGCTTGAGGAGCGGGGCATGCAAATTTTTCAAGCAGTTGTTAAAAGCAAGGAGCAGGCGGAAGAGCTTGCTGCGTTTACTGCGGCATTGCTGGAGGAACATAAGAGCAGTGCTGACAAAGCGCGCGCTAAAGCTGCGACTGCTGCAGTTTTTTTAGCAAAGGACAACACGCTGGTGCAGCTTCAGCAGCATGCGGAAGCATCTGCCTTGGATGAAGCAAACTTAAAGGGGGCTGCACAAAATGCAGAGCAATTTATGCAGGAAGCGACAGCTGTGCTGCAGCAAATTGGTGCTAATTCCGGACCGTGGAGCGCGGAAGAAGAGCAGCAGGTTGGAGAGATAAATGATAAGTATAAGCAAATATTAGATCAGCTTTCCGGGTTTCCGTTCAACATCGAAGGGTATACTTCTTCTATGATCAGACTTGCTAATGGCTATGAGCTGACACCGATTGCAGAAAAGGTTAACAATGTACTCGCACAGTAAATATTGGATCATCTATCGTCAGTGTTGGCAGAAAGCTAGTGGATTACCTGTAAATAACGATTTGTTAAGCCAATAGAGATAAACTTGATCGCGTGCTGTCAATGCTAAAATAATGGAGGCTGTTTAATAATGGATTGTATTTTTTGTAAAATTATCGAGGGTACACTGCCTTCAAAAAAAGTGTATGAGTCGGATACTGTAGTAGCTTTTCATGATATTCAGCCGGCTGCTCCTGTGCATATCGTTATTATCCCGAAAAAGCATATTGCGACGATGAACGATGTTGAGGCTGTTGATGGCCCGATTATTGCTGATATTTTTGCCGCAGCACGCCAAATTGCTAAGGAATTAGGCATAGATGAAGCGGGATATCGCTTGATCAATAACGTTAATAAAGATGGCGGACAGGTTGTCTTTCATCTTCATGTGCATTTGCTGGGCGGAAAAAAACTCGGCCAATTAATTGCTGACTAACATAAGTTGACACTGGGATTTATTTTATCTTATAATGAAGTTTGATAAACCGTGTTAAAGCTCTGGACGGTCTGTTTCGGAGGGAGGGAAAACTGGTGTCTGAAACTAAAGTTCGCAAAAACGAAACTATTGATGCTGCGCTCCGCCGCTTTAAACGTTCCATCGCTAAAGACGGTGTCCTCGCTGAGGTTAAGAAACGCAAGCATTATGAAAAGCCAAGTGTAAAGCGCAAGAAAAAGTCCGAGGCTGCGCGTAAAAGAAAGTTTTAGGAGGATCCTTCCATAATGAACCTGAGCGAACGATTGAACGACGATATGAAGAGTGCGATGAGGAGCAAGGATAAGTTCAAGTTAACGACGATCCGCATGATTCGCGCTTCTGTTAAGAACTTGGAAATTGACCTTAAACGTCCTCTTGATGATTCCGAAGTATTGGACATTATTAGTCGTGAGATCAAACAACGTAAAGATTCCCTCCAAGAATTTAAAAAAGCCGGTCGCGATGATCTAGTTACAGATCTTGCAGCAGAAATTGAAATTATTAGTGGGTACCTTCCCGAGCAGCTGACTGAAGAAGAGATTCAAGAGATAGTAAGGCAGACCATCCACGAACTCGGTGCTTCTTCCAAAGCCGATATGGGGAAAGTTATGGGCGCTCTATTGCCAAAAACTAAAGGGCGTGCTGAAAGTAAGCTAGTAAATCAGTTTGTACAGCAATATCTACAATAACTACACGTACGGACTCGTAAAACACCCCGCAAGGGGTGTTTTTTTGTTGAATAAGAACTCCTGTATCTTGCTAGGAAGGAAAGCTTATAGCTATGAGTAAATACATTCACGAGTGCGGGGATTTACATAGAAAAAATCGAATAACTGTGATCAAAGACTCATATTGCTTGTGAAATCTGATATAATATCATTTGGAATGATCAGCCAATGCACGTTAATCTATTGAAACGAAGTGTCTTTTTGAACGTATTAAACAAATATAGATGAAAAGGAGGACCTTACTTGAGGAGACAATGGAAAGCAGCTCGCCTAGCTATTTTAATAATGTTTGTATTGATGCTTGCAGCCGGTTTACTGCCTTCCTTGGGCAGTGTAGCAGCCGAATCAAAGCCTGCTAAGAGCGGTCCGGCTGTAGTTGTTATTCCCGTTAAGCAATCGATCGAATCCGGACTGCAGTCTTTTTTGGAAAGAGCGTTTGCTGAAGCTAAAGAAGCAAGAGCGGAGCATATTATTCTTGTCGTGAATACGTTGGGCGGAGAAGTAGAAAGCGCAGACAAAATAGGCGATTTGATTCGCTCGAGCGCAATTCCGACAACGGCGTTTATTGAGGGGCGGGCAATGTCTGCGGGGACCTATATTGCGCTTAATGCGAATCAGATTGTAATGCAGCCTGCGAGCGTAATTGGTGCGGCAGCGGTTGTGGACGGCTCGGGAAAGATGATTGAAAATGCTAAAGTGAAGTCATTTTGGGTAGAACGTATGGTAGCAGCTGCCGAGCTTAATGGACGCAACAAGGATATCGCTGCCGCTATGGTAGACCCTGATGCCGTTGTCGATTTGACAGAGCAAATCGGCAAAAACAAAACAGCCGGCCAAATTTTATCGCTGACTGCGGAAGACGCACTTAAAGTAGGCTATTCTGAGCAAACATTGGCATCGGTCGATGAGGTAGTGAAATGGCTGCAGCTAGATGGCCGTGATATTATTCAGATTGATCCTACTCCAGCAGAAGTGGCAGCAAGATGGATTGTTAATTCATATGTGAAAACGATTCTGCTTATAGTTGGTATAGCGGGCATTCTTATTGAGCTGCTGCTGCCAGGCTTCGGCGTTCCAGGCATCGTTGGCGGTCTAGCATTTGCATTATATTTCTTTGGGCATTATGTAGCCGGCTTTGCAGGCTTGGAGTCAATTGTACTCTTTGTGCTCGGACTGGCGCTTATTATAATAGAATTATTTGTACCAAGCTTTGGCATACTTGGCATAATCGGAGGTGTATCGCTCATAGCAGGAGTAATATTTGCTGCAAATAACCCGTTGTCAGCGTTTATTTCATTAGTGGTAGCAATCGTTATAGCAATCATTATTGTTGTGCTGATTGCCCGCACGAACAAGGGACGAGGCGTATGGAATAAATTCATTTTGAAAGAAAAGCTGACAACTGAGGAAGGCTATGTATCCGCAGAAGAAAAAACATCGCTTGTTGGCATGAAAGGGAAGGCCATTACAAAGCTGAGACCTGCCGGTACGATTGTCATTGGCGATGACCGTTATGACGTTGTCACATCCGGTGAGTTTATCGATATTGGCAAAGAGGTTGTTGTTACGAAGGCTGAAGGTACGTGGATCATAGTAAAAGAAGTTCCTGCTGATTGATTCGAAAATGAATAAGCCAAGTATAGTAAGGTTATGGTGCAATATAATATAAAGCAATTGAGCAGTTCCATAATGAAAAAATACAAATATGGAGGTAATTATTTATGGATTTGGATCCAACGGTAACGATATTAATTGTAGTAGCGCTTGCGATTATCGTGCTATCAGTATTTTTAAGCTTTTTCCCGATTATGCTATGGGTATCAGCTATCGCTTCAGGAGTTCGCGTGGGAATTATTACATTGGTTGCGATGAGGCTGCGCCGAGTTGTACCAAGCAGAATTGTTAACCCGTTAATTAAAGCAACAAAAGCCGGCCTTGGTCTCAGCATTAACCAGCTGGAAAGCCATTTTCTTGCTGGAGGTAACGTAGACCGTGTCGTTAACGCTCTGATTGCTGCACAACGAGCAAATATTCCGCTTATATTCGAACGTGCTGCTGCGATCGACCTAGCCGGGCGTGATGTGTTGCAGGCGGTTCAAATGAGCGTTAACCCGCGTGTTATTGAAACGCCGATAGTAGCTGCAGTTGCGAAGGATGGTATCGAAGTAAAGGTTAAAGCTCGAGTAACAGTCCGTGCCAACATTGACCGCCTTGTCGGGGGTGCTGGCGAAGAAACAATTATTGCCCGTGTCGGCGAAGGTATCGTAACAACAGTTGGTTCCTCCAACTCGCATAAGGATGTATTGGAAAACCCGGACATGATTTCCCGTACGGTGCTTGGCAAAGGCCTTGATGCTGGTACTGCTTTTGAAATTTTGTCAATCGATATTGCAGACGTAGATGTGGGCAAAAATATCGGAGCTCATCTTCAAACTGAGCAGGCGGAAGCCGACAAGAAGATTGCTCAGGCAAAAGCTGAGGAGCGTCGTGCAATGGCGGTTGCTCAAGAGCAAGAGAATAAGGCTAAGGTTGTTGAGATGGAAGCAAGAGTTGTAGAATCTGAATCTCAGGTTCCGTTAGCAATGGCAGAGGCATTAAAAAGCGGCAAGCTTGGTGTAATGGATTATATGAACCTCAAAAACATCGAAGCAGATACGAAAATGAGAACCTCGCTTGGCGATACCGAGCCTCTATCTGATAATAAAGGAAATCACAAGTCGTAATGAGCGGCACTAAAGTTGATAGTGCCTTCATGCTTACGCTTGGGATCGGAGGTGAGGCAGTTGGATGAAATAATTGCGTTTCTTGCGAGAAATTTTTACTTTGTATTGATTTTTTTATTTTTCCTGTATTCTACTTTTAGCAAGAACAAGAAGCAGGAACAAAAGCAGCAAAGAATGCCAACCTTCGGCGGAGAGGATGCGGGCAGCGGTCCTCAACGCTCTCCGCGCCCACAGCAGCCTGTCAGGCCTTCTCCGCAGCAGGTGCGCCCTGAGCCTTCCCAGGCGCGCCCGGAGCGTTCAGAAGCGGCAAAGCGGGCGTATCACGGGCAGCAGGACGTATATATGTCCACATCATCAGTTCAGTATGCTGAAGATGAGATAATAAGACGCAGGGCGCAGGATATTCGAGAACGTGCATCGGCAGATGGCGGTATCGGTGTAGCCAGCCTCGAGAATGATTTGACGAAGGCGTCGACGATTTCCTCAAAGCGGCATGAGAAGGCATTGTCGCGTGAGGAGCTGCGCCGAGCGATAGTCTGGTCCGAAATATTGAACCGGCCGCGTTCGGTCAGGTCAAGGCGCCGATATTAATACATGTAGGGATTGAGACAAGGATACATTTCCTTGTCTTTTTTTTTGTGGTAATCCCAATTGCTAATAAGCGATTTTCGATATTTGTGATATCACCCTACTCCACTACAAGAGATGCGCATCTGAAAGAGTGCTAATATGCCGGAAATGGAAGAACAATTCCAGCATTCTCGATAAGGACGCTTGTCGGGCCGATCGCTGACATGTAGCGAAACACCGCGCGCTGGCAGCTGCGCTTGTGAGGCGAATTACTTACTTGTAGCACATACTTAACTAGTTGCACATACTTAGAGAATTGCACTTACTTAGCTAATTAGACTTACTTAGAGAATTGCACTTACTTAGCTAATTGCACATACTTAGCTAATTGCACATACTTAGCTAATTGGACTTACTTAGAGAATTGCACATACTTAGCTAATTGGACTTACTTAGAGAATTGCCCTTACTTAGCTAATTGGACTTGCTTAGAGAATTGCACTTCCTCGGGCTGTTGAAAAACCGCAATAATTACTTTGCAACGTTGGCAAATTTGATTTTTGGAACGAGCACTCAAGCACTAAAGCTAAGTGCATTTCCTGTGCTTAGTTTTAAGGAATTTGGCTTTTTTGTGATTCTAAGCGGAAAAACTGCCTTTAGTTTGGCGCAATTCGAAGAATATAGGGCAACTCAATAAAACTAGATGCATGAAATCCATTTAGAATCGTTTATTCGGTGAAAAAAGAGAATCTAGATGCATAAAATGTACTTAGCTACCACGACTGTTTGTCCATTCATCATTGCAAACTTACTAAACAGGAAAAAGTTATAAGATTCTGTACGAAGGTATAAGATCCGATCCGATCTTATACCTTTTCATGTTTTAGCGACAAATTCGCCTTCAAATGGTGGCAAAGCGGTTATTCTTAACAGGCCAGTTTAGATAGTTTTGAGGTGTATTGAAAATTTATAAGAGGTGAATGACGACTGTTCACCCGGTGCTTCAACGGTGCTTGAATCAGAACGATTTTTTTAATTTAACGATTCGTGGTAGCGTTAGGATACCTAAAATGGACTTTTTAAAAATTTAACGAATCTACAGTGGCTTATTTGCTTAAAAATGCCCTGAAATCGATGTTTGTTCACATATAGCGCACCTAATCTTCGTTACAAATTTCAATCAGCCGATTTTGGTCAAATAGCGCAAGGAGGATTCGTTAGAATCATAATCAACAGAGAACATCGGGCAATGGTGGTAAATCGTAGAAACCAGCTGGCAACGTCGGTTAATATCGGTAAACATCAGGAGGTAGAAGCAACCGTCAATGGAGTATAAGCTTTAGAAAGTCGCCGATGGTGTAGGAGCATTAGAAAGCAGTCGGTGGAGTAGGAGCTTTAGGAAGTCGTCGATGGTGTAGGAGTTTAAGGAAACCGTCAATGGTGTGGAGCGTTAGAAAGCAGTCGGTGGAGTAGGAGCTTTAGGAAGTCGCCGGATGGTGTAGGAGCTTTAGAAAGCAGTCAATGGTGTAGGAGCTTTAGGAAGTCGCCGATGGAATATGAGCTTTAGGTAGCTGTCGATGCTATAGAAGCTTTAGGAGCTACAGCCTCAATTCAGTCCGCAGCCGGTCAGCATATTAGCGTTCCTTTCACATAAAATGAGCAGTTTGAGCATAGTTTGGTATAGTACACCATTGCAAGCAATTGTAAGCAGTGAAGGAGGACGTTAGATTGGCGATGCGTCGTTGGAAAAGAAAATTTCACAAAGCTACGGCAGAGCTGCTGGATATGCCGCATGATGTCGTGTTTGATTTGCCGCGCTTAACAGCAATAGGCGACCGGCAATTATATATTGAAAATCATAAAGGAGTGATTCATTTTTCTGATGAACAGCTCCGCATTGCATTAACGAAGGGTCAGCTGGAGGTGAACGGAAAATCTCTAGTGATTCGGACAATATGGACGGATGAAGTGTTCGTGGAAGGTATTATTACCGGTATTCAATTTATTACGTAATTCATTGGTTGAACAAGAATGGAGGGAAGTAAAGTGAAACAGGATAATGTGAATTGGATGAAAGGGCAGGTAACGATTCAAGTCCGCGGCGAAGCGCCGGAGGCTTTTATTAACGAAGCGCTGGCGGGCGGCATTAGACTGATGGGACTGCGCTGGTCAAAGGACAGGCTGCTTTACTGTGAAGTAAGCTTGTCCGATTTTTTTCGCATTAAGCCGTATTTAAAACGGACAGGCTGTCGCATGAGGGTCAAAGGGAGAAAAGGACTGCCCTTTATGCTGGCGAGAGCTGAAAAAAGAATATGGTTTGCTGGTGGACTAGCCTTGTTTTTTTTGCTGCTGT
This sequence comes from Paenibacillus sp. GXUN7292, assembly GCF_050864975.1. NCBI lineage: Bacteria > Bacillati > Bacillota > Bacilli > Caryophanales > Paenibacillaceae > Paenibacillus > Paenibacillus sp. GXUN7292. The sequence continues at coordinate 129,707 of NZ_JBOZWO010000005.1, forward strand.
TCATTTTATCCTCTCTTGTTTGGAAAATCGAGGTCGTCGGCTACGAGCGATTGTCTGAGGAGCAAATTTTGCAGGCTGCAAAAAAGGAAGGCATCCGGTTATTCCAATGGTCATACCGGCTGGATGACATGAATGATATTTCTAAGCGGCTAACTAGCGCGCTGCCTGATACGAACTGGGTAGGTGTGGAAAAGAAAGGCACCAAAATTAAAATTCAGGTTGTCGAACAGACGAAGCCTGAGCAGCTGCCGCTTCAATCTCCACGTCATTTGGTTGCATCCATGGATGCAGTTGTGACACAAATTGTTGCAGAAAACGGAAAGGCGGTTGTAACGAAAAACAGTCGTGTAAAAAAAGGACAAACTTTAATATCCGGGATTATAGGCAATGAATCTAATTCCAAAATCGTGGTGGCAAAAGGAATAGTCAGGGGGCTGGCATGGTATGAATACTCAATTGAGACGCCGCTGACGCAGCAGGCGAAAGTATATACCGGCAATAAAAAAACGAGCTGGCATCTCGTTATCGGCAGCAGAATGCTTCAAGTAAGCGGCTTTGGCGGCATGAAATTTGATGCCTCGGAGACGATTACGAAGGAAGAGCAGGTATCGTGGCGCAATATCACGCTGCCATTTGGCCGTTTGAAAAAAACGGTAATGGAAACCGCAACGGAAGAAAGAGAGTTGACGGTAGAAGAAGCAAGGAGCACGGCAATTTTGCAAGCGAAAGCCGATGTTTTGGAAAAGGCCGGATTAGATGCTATTATAGTAGATGAAATTGTTTTGCATGAAAAGACAGACAATGGTAAAGTTTATATGAAAGTTCTTTTTGAGGTCGATCAATCAATTGTAAAAGAATTGCCACTAGTTCATATGCAGGGAGATTGAGAATTGTTGCAGATTGATACAAAGACGGTAAAAATTACACTAGAAAACGCAGCTGAAGGATTGGCTGTATTTGGACCGCAGGACAAGTATTTGAGAATGGTGCAGGAGCAGGTCTCAGTATCCATTGCTTCACGCGAAGCAGAAATTGTTATTACCGGTGAAGGCGCAGAGGTCGACTCGGTCGAGCAGCTGTATACAGTGCTGCTGCAGCTTGTGAGAGGCGGGTATACGCCGTCTGAGAGAGATGTTCTTTATGCGCTCGATCTGGCACGTACGATGCAGGCGGAAGAGCTGCTTGATTTGTTTAGCAAGACGATTACGACAACGTATCGCGGCAAGCCGATTCGCGTTCGTACGATCGGTCAGCGCCACTATATGAAGATGATCCGCAAATGTGATGTTGTATTCGGAATCGGGCCGGCGGGAACAGGTAAAACCTATCTGGCAGTCGTATACGCCGTCGCTGCGCTTAAGGAAGGGCTGGTTAAAAAAATTATTTTAACTAGGCCGGCAGTTGAAGCGGGCGAAAATTTAGGTTTTTTGCCAGGCGATTTGCAGGAAAAGGTAGATCCTTATTTGCGGCCTTTATATGATGCCCTGCACGATGTGCTAGGCGCCGAGCAAACGACAAAGGCGATGGAGCGCGGCTTGATTGAAATTGCTCCGCTTGCTTATATGCGCGGCCGAACGCTCGATGATTCATTTATTATTCTTGACGAGGCGCAAAACACGACGCCAGAGCAGATGAAAATGTTTTTGACGCGTCTTGGCTTCGGTTCTAAAATGGTCATTACTGGAGATGTGACCCAAATTGATTTGCCTAGGGGCAAAAACTCAGGTTTAATTGAAGCAAGAAGAATATTAAACAATATCGAAGAAATCGGCATAGTTCAGTTTACAGAGCAGGATGTCGTTCGTCATTCCCTCGTTCAAAAAATTATCGTAGCATACAATTGGGATGCTGAAAACAAAACCTAGAAAGGAATTGTTGCTGCATGAACCAAGATACAAACAGCAGTAAAACACCCGATAAACGACTTCGCTCTGTTGGCTGGCGGCAAAGCCCTGCTATACGGTGGCTTATTATTCTGCTGTTCATTATTTTGTTTTATTTTAGCTTGGCTCCGCATGTATTGCCGGAAACGTATGATATTACTGAAAATACAAAAAGCGAGAAAGATATAAAGGCTCCCTTCCAAATAAGAGATGATAAAGCAACGAGACAAGCGGAAGAGGAAGCTGCCAGCCGAATCGAAAATCAGTACTCTATTGTTGCTTTGAAAAATGACGCCTTGATTGAGCAAATTTTGTACCGTATTGAGCAGTTGAATATGGACGATCAGGTAACTGTACAAAATAAAATAGATATTTATCGCTCTGAAATTCCAGGCAAGTATGCCTATCACATCGATAACTTTGTTAATAATAACAAAGGCAAGGGTACCTATAATGATACTTTGCTGGAGGAAATGGCAGCGATCACGAAGGATCAGGAATATACGATTCCAGAAGAAACCTTTTACAAAATGCCTAAGCTGACCAGCGAGCAGCTGTCTGAAATGCGGGAGGTTGCACGTGATATTGTGCGTAAACTTACAACCGAGCCGTTGAGGGAAGCTGAAGTTGCCCGTACTCAAGTAGCAGAGCTTGTTAATGCAAGCTCTTTATCCAACCGCGCAGCACGCGAGATCGTACAAGAGCTTGCCAGGTTTGTTATAATGCCTAACAAGTTTTTGGATAAAGAGGCAACTGAAGCTGCTAAGGAGCAAGCTAAGCAAAACACGCCCCCTGTAGTCATTAAAGAAGGCGATATTATTGTAAAAGCTGGCGAAACGATAACGACAGAGCTTTATCAGCTATTGTCCGAATCGAATTTGCTTCAGGATAAGAAGCACTATTGGCCGCAAATCGGTTTATTCCTGCTGTCCGTGATGATGATCGCACTCATCTATGCTTACTTGCACCAATCCGGCAGCATAAACGGCCTTAAGCCTAAGTACAGCAATGCACAATTGCTTATGCTTTGGCTGATCTACTTCGTTTCTATCATTTTGATGCAAATCGTTGCCTTGATACAGACAGAAACAGCGTATTATATTGGTTTCCTGGTGCCAGCCGCACTTGGCACAATGCTCATTACGCTATTGATGGATATGAGTCTGGCGATTATAAGCACATTTGTGTTTACGGTAATAGGCAGTATGGTGCTGAATACGAGCCCGAACCATTTGTTTGATTTTAGAATGGGATTTTTCATTCTCGTTATATCACTGGCAGCCGTTTTTACCATTCACCGCGCAAGCCAGCGTTCTGCGATATTGAAGGCGGGCATAATGGTGAGCCTGTTCGGCTCATTCTCTGTGCTGACGATGCTGCTGCTGTCCGAGCAGCTCGATAGAATGCCGTTTATTTATTCGATTTCGTTTGCATTTGCAAGCGGGTTGATTACAGCCGTGCTTGTTATTGGGTTGATGCCGTTTTTCGAAATTTCATTCGGCATATTATCAGCTCTTAAGCTGGTAGAGCTGTCAAGTCCTAACCATCCGCTGCTGCGCAAGCTGCTTACTGAGACGCCGGGCACCTATCACCATAGTGTGATGGTGGGCAATTTGTCCGAAGCGGCAGCCGAGGCGATCGGAGCAGACGGCTTGCTGTGTCGCGTCGGTTCATTCTACCATGATATCGGGAAGACGCGCAGGCCGAATTATTTTATAGAAAATCAGTCTAATATTGAAAATCCACATGATTCTATCGATCCTAAGCTTAGCAAATCGATTATCGTAGCGCATGCCCGCGATGGAGTCGAAATGCTCAAAGCTCATAATATTCCAAAGCCAATTCGGGATATCGCCGAGCAGCATCATGGGACAACCTCGCTGAAGTTTTTCTATTTCAAAGCAAAAAAACAAGCTGAGGAGCAGGGGCTTGAGGTTGATTTTACAGAGGACGATTATCGTTATCCTGGACCTAAGGCACAGTCAAAGGAAGCAGCGGTGGTGGGCATTTCCGATTGTGTGGAGGCTGCTGTAAGAAGTCTTCATAACCCTACAGTTGAACAGGTTGAAGCGATGATTCACAAAATCATTAAAAGCAGGCTCGACGACAACCAGTTTAATGAATGCGACCTGACGCTTAAAGAGCTGGACAAAATAGCGCAATCGCTGAAGGAAAGCGTAATCGGGATTTTCCACTCACGTATTGAATATCCGGATGATTCCAAGCCGGCGAAGGAGAATGAATAGTATGAAGCTGCAGCTTGATTGGAGTAACGAGCAGCAACTAGTAGAAATTCCGGAGCAGTGGATTGCCCGTCTTGAGCAATTGCTTGAGCTGGCCGCTGCTGCGGAAGGAATTACAGAAGGCGAAGTAACGCTTACTTTTGTAGACAACGAAGAAATTCGCACGCTTAACCGCGATTATCGCGGCATTGATTCCGCGACAGATGTATTATCGTTTGCCATGCAGGATGACGGCGTAGGCGAGCTGGATATTATTTTTGAAGTAGAGAGTGAATCCGAATCCATACCGCTGCTAGGCATGCTGGGAGATATTATTATTTCTGCAGAACGCGCGCTTGAGCAAAGCAAAGAGTATGGCCATTCCTTGGAGCGCGAGCTCGGCTTCCTGTTTGTACATGGTTTCCTGCATTTACTTGGTTATGACCATCAGGATGAAAGCAGTGAACGAATTATGATAGCCAAACAAGAAGCTGTACTGCAGCAAGCAGGTTTACTGAGATAGATGAAGAAATTTTTGAAAAGTGCAGCGCTAGCCTGCTGGGGAATTGGATATGCGGTTCGTTCAGAGCGCCATATGATATTTCATCTGATTGCTGCCTTGTTTGCTTGCGGCTTAGCGGTCGCTGCCAAGCTGTCACCTTTGGAATGGATCGTTTTGATTATGATGATTTCGCTTGTAATAGGAGCTGAGCTTATTAATACAGCGATCGAGCATGCTGTTGATTTGGCCAGCCCGGACAAGCATCCTTTTGCCAAAATTGCGAAGGACGTCGCTGCAGGAGCAGTGCTGTTCTTCGCTTTTGCGGCTATTATAACAGGTGTAATTTTATTCGGGCCTTTTTTCTGGTCACTGGTAAAAGGGTAGGGAGTGAAGCTTACTATGAGTAAAGACGAGCAACTGTCCGCTGGCGGGAAATTAGAAATGGAGCTGATTGCAGCAGCCAAAGAGGTTATGCAGAAAGCTTATGTTCCTTATTCAGGCTTTCGTGTCGGCGCTGCTCTGCTGGATCAAAACGGCCATATTCATAGCGGCTGCAACGTAGAAAATGCAGCATACGGCCCTACCAATTGCGCAGAGCGAACAGCATTGTTCCGTGCGATTGCCGATGGTCTGAAGCCAGGCCAGTTTACGGCTATTGCGGTTATTGGCGATACTGATATGCCGATCACGCCTTGCGGCGTATGCAGACAGGTGCTTATCGAGCTGTGCCCGCCAAGCATGCCGGTCATAATGAGCAACCTGAAGGGCGATATTGCCCGCGCAGCTGTTGCAGAGCTGCTGCCGGGAGCATTTACTAATGCTGATTTACACAAGGAGGATCATAGCTAGCTATGAAACAATCAACGACGAACAATAAAGATAGTTACCGCTCTGGCTTTGTAGCCATTATCGGGCGGCCCAATGTAGGCAAATCAACGCTGATGAATCATTTGATCGGTCAAAAAATCGCAATTATGTCCGATAAACCGCAAACGACGCGCAACAAAATTCATGGTGTTTACACAACTGAAAATACACAAATCGTATTTTTGGATACACCTGGCATACATAAGCCACAATCAAAGCTTGGCAATTATATGATGAAAACAGCGGAAAGCGCGCTGAAGGAAGTCGAAGCAGCCTTGTTTCTGATTGATGTTTCCGAAGGGCTTGGCGGCGGCGACCGTTATATTATCGAGCAGCTCAAAAAAACAAAAACACCTGTATTTTTAGTCATGAACAAAATCGACAAAGTCGAGCCGGAAGCATTGCTTCCCATTATTGCGCAGTATAATGAGCTGTACCCATTTGCAGAAATTGTTCCAGTGTCGGCTTTGCACGGCAACAATATAAGCACATTGATTGAGCAGCTGACCAAATATATGCCGCCGGGCCCGCAATATTATCCTGCGGATCAAATTACAGATCATCCTGAGCAATTTGTGTGCGCGGAACTGATAAGAGAAAAAATATTGCATTTGACACGAGAAGAAGTGCCGCATTCCATTGCTGTTGCTATAGAGGATATGCGGGTGCAGGATAATGGCGTAGTCTATATCGGCGCTATCATCTTTGTAGAACGAGATTCCCAGAAAGGAATCATAATCGGAAAACGAGGCGAGCTGCTTAAGCAGGTCGGACAGAAGGCGCGGCATGATATTGAAGCATTGCTGGGTTCAAAAATCTTCTTGGAGCTGTGGGTAAAGGTGAAAAAGGATTGGCGCAATCAAGAAAGAGTGCTGAAGGATCTAGGCTTTAAGCATGAATAAATGAATGAATAATGTCATGCTGCTGTTAATTGCAATTCCTGTACATGAATTGTCGATATTTGCTAAGGATACGAAAGGGCAAATCGTCACATCCTATAATCGTCACAGCTATCATTTCCGAGTGCGAAAGGGATGAATACGAATGCGGAATTTTTCGTGGATGTATTTTACATTGACAGGAGATGTCGAGTCTTTCATGTTATATAAGGAGATGGAACAACGATTAACAGTTGGTGAAGCGGTTGAATCAAGCGAAGCGGCAGATGAGTTGGGACTAATAGGTATCGAGGATCATACTTCGTAGCATCTGCTGAATAAGGGCTTGAGTCGGTGACATGGGGGAGCCGTCTTATGTTGTATCGGGTTGAAGGCATCGTAATTCGCAGTATGGATTATGGGGAAAGCAATAAAATTGTAACGCTGTTAACGAAGTCGCAGGGGAAAGTCGGCGTGTTAATAAGAGGCGCGAAGAAGATGCGGAGCAGACATTCTTCTCTTGCGCAACTATTTACTTACGGCGAGTTCTCTTACTTTAGAACGAAAGGGCTTGGCACGCTCAATCATGGTGAGATTATACAATCTCACCATGATTTGCGTGAGGATTTGGATCTGTCTGCCCACGCTGCTTACGCAGTTGAGCTGACGGATCGAACGCTGCATGAGGATGAGCCGGGCATCTATTATTTTGAACAGTTGAATGCTTATTTGGAAGCCTTGTCCGATAAGAAAGACACAGCAATTGTGACACAGCTTTACGAAATGCGAGTATTGGATTTTGCAGGCTATGCTCCGCAATTGGAATATTGCGTGCAATGCGGACAGGAAGCTGCAGTCTATAAGCTTTCCGTGCAGTTTGGCGGAGCGCTTTGCCCGCGCTGTCAGCATAATGACCGATTTGCAGTAACTTTGAGCGAAGGAGCGCAAAAGCTGCTCAAATTGTATCGGCTTATGGATTTGCGAAGACTGGGCAATATTCAAGTAAGAGAGGAAACGAAGCAAGAACTAAAAAAAGCAATGCGTGCTCTGCTCGATGCACAGCTTGGACTCCAGCTTAAATCCAGAGCCTTTCTGGAGCAATTGGACAAATTGAATTGACAGGCTAACAGTTCATGTATACAATATGCTAATAGATATATTGAACGATGATGGAGATAGTAGTTGTTTATGACGTATTTAGCGAGTCAGGGATGGTGCAAGCCTGGCAGCGTCAATGCAATGAAATGGCACTCCGGAGTTCTTGAACGTGAAAGTGGGCTGATTCGTTGCTTGCCATTGGTAAGCAATTGATTGCCAAGTAGGGTGGAACCGCGGGAGTTACTCTCGTCCCTATGCCGGGTTGTAGGCGTAGAGACGGGGGTTTTTTATGTTTTCTGCATGACCCCGCTCAATGTCCGGCCAATCCTTGTATTAGCAAATATAGAGTAGAAGGTAAGGAGATGACGGAATGAATTTTCAAGGTATGATATTAACGCTGCAGCAATTTTGGGCAGAGCAAAACTGTATTCTTGTTCAGCCGTATGATGTTGAGAAAGGCGCAGGCACAATGAATCCGATGACATTTCTGCGCTCAATCGGACCTGAGCCGTGGAATGTTGCTTATGTAGAACCGTCACGCCGTCCAGCGGATGGGCGCTATGGCGAAAATCCTAATCGTTTATATCAGCATCATCAATTTCAGGTCATTTTAAAGCCTTCGCCTGACAATATTCAAGAGCTGTATTTGGAAAGCCTTAAGCGTCTTGGCATAGATGCAAACGATCATGATATACGTTTTGTTGAGGATAACTGGGAGTCTCCGACGCTTGGGGCGTGGGGCTTAGGCTGGGAGGTTTGGCTGGATGGCATGGAAATTACCCAGTTTACTTACTTCCAGCAGGTTGGCGGTATTGATGCCAATCCTGTAGCCGTTGAAATTACATACGGCATGGAGCGCCTTGCATCTTATATTCAAGGGAAAGAAAATGTATATGACCTGGAGTGGGTAGATGGCGTTACGTACGGCGATGTGTTTCTGCAGCCGGAATTTGAGCATTCCAAATATACCTTTGAAACGTCGGATACGGCGATGCTTTTCTCGCTATTTTCAATGTATGAGGAAGAAGCTAGAAAAACAATGGAGCATGGCTTAGTATTTCCTGCATATGACTATGTGCTTAAATGCTCGCATACATTCAACCTGCTTGATGCGCGCGGTGCAATCAGCGTAACAGAGCGCACAGGCTATATCACGAGAGTCCGCAATTTGGCGCGCAGCTGCGCGGCGACTTATTTGGCAGAGCGTGAACGGCTCGGCTTCCCATTGCTTAAAGAAGGAGTGGAGCAAAATGACTAAAGATTTATTGCTGGAAATTGGACTTGAGGAAGTGCCGGCAAGATTTGTGCGCGGCGCGGTTAATCAATTGAAAGATAAAATGGTGAAGTGGCTGGAGGAACATCGTATTGCACACGGTGAAGTGGAGATTTTTGCAACACCGCGCAGACTTGCTATTCTAGTTCATGAAACGGCTCTTAAGCAAGCGGATATCGATGAGGAGGCTAAAGGGCCGTCTCGTAAAATTGCCCAGGATGAAGCAGGCAATTGGAGCAAGGCTGCACTTGGCTTTGCCAGAAGTCAGGGCGTTGAACCAGACGCTTTATATTTTCAGGAGCTTGCGGGTGTTGAATATGTATACGCCAGAAAGAGCAGCGTCGGTGTAGATACGTTGCAGCTGCTGCCTGAAGGCTTGCCGGCGCTTATTACTTCGATGTCATTTCCTAAAAATATGCGTTGGGGCAGCTATGATCTTAAATTTATTCGTCCTATTCGCTGGCTGGTAGCAATGCTTGGCTCCGATGTTATTCCATTCGATATTACAGGCGTTGCCACAGGCAATGTATCTCGAGGCCATCGCTTCCTGGGCAAGGATGCAGTTATTAATGAGCCTGTTAATTATTTGGAAGCGCTGCGCGAGCAGTTTGTTATTGCTGATATTGCCGAGCGTGAAAAATTAATTGTCGATCAAATTGAAAGCCTAATGAAGGAAAAAAATTGGTCGATAATAATTAAAGAGGATCTCCTTGAGGAAGTATTGTTTCTAGTTGAATATCCGAATGTGCTGTTCGGCGGATTTGACGAGGCATTTTTGAGCATACCTAATGAAGTGCTCATTACATCCATGAGAGAGCATCAAAGATATTTCCCGGTATTCGATCAACAGGGACAGCTGTTGCCTAATTTTGTGACGGTTCGCAATGGCGATAAGCAATCGATTGATCTTGTTGCCAGAGGAAATGAAAAGGTATTGCGCGCAAGATTGTCCGACGCCAAGTTTTTCTATGAAGAGGATCATAAGCTGACGATTGAGCATGCACTATCCAAGCTGGAAAATATTGTATATCACGAAGAGCTGGGCACGATTGCTGAGAAGGTAAGACGAGTTACAGAGGTAGCGAAGTCGATTAGCGAGCAGCTTGGCTGCGATGCCGAAACAACTGCTCATGTTGTGAGAGCTGCTCAAATTTGCAAATTCGATCTTGTATCACAGATGGTATACGAATTCCCTGAACTGCAAGGAATCATGGGGGAGGATTATGCAACTAAGCTAGGGGAGCATCTATCGGTAGCAAAGGCTGTCAACGAACATTATATGCCTAGATTTTCTGGCGATCAGGTGCCGTCAGAGCTGACAGGAGCGATCGTGAGCCTGGCAGATAAAATGGACACGATAGTGGGCTGTTTCTCCATAGGCATCGTTCCGACTGGCTCGCAGGATCCTTATGCCCTGCGCCGTCAGGCAGCAGGCATCGTTCAAATTATGCTTTCGTACAATTTGAACCTGCAGCTAAGCGAGCTGTACTCGATTGCTTTGAAGGAGCATGTAAAGCGCGGAATGAAGCGCACACAGGAGGAAATACGCAAGGATCTGCAAGATTTTCTTGCGCTGCGCATTAAAAACTGGCTGTCAGAGCATGGAGCGCGTTATGACGTCATTGACGCTGTAATGGCGGTCGGTTTCGATGATCTGCGTCGTATCACAAAGCGCGCCGCAGCTGTATTCAGCCAACTTTCGGGCGATCAGCGTTCAGAATTCAAGCTAATCGTTGAAGCGTTCAATCGCGTCGTTAATCTCGCATCCAAAGCAGAAAGCGATGCAATCGATCCTTCCCTGTTTGTAGAAGTGACAGAAAATGAGCTATATAAAGCATGGCAGGAAGCAAGACCGGGCTTTGTTACAGCTATTGAAAATACAGATATGGAGTTGGCGCTGAAGCAGCTTTCTTCCTTAAAGCCTGCCATTTCCAATTATTTTGAAAATGTAATGGTCATGGCTGAAGATGCGGCAATCCGCCGCAATCGTTTGGCAACGCTGTTTGCAATCGGTCAAGATATTAAAAAGCTTGCCGACTTCTCCAAGCTAGTTTGGTAAAAACAAACTTTAATCGTCAGGAGTTGATGGGTGATGCCTAAAAGTGATGCTGAAGTTATCATTTATGTCGTCTCGGATGCCGCTGGTGATACAGGAGAATTAGTTGTGAGAGCGGCTATTGCGCAGTTTCATCCTATCCAAGCGGATATACGGAGAGCACCCTTTGTCACTGATGAAAATGCGCTGAGGCGCATTATTGAGCAGGCTAAGCAAATGAATGCAATCGTGCTGTATACGCTGGTAAGAAGTGATTTGCGTGATTGCTTAAGAAGGCTCTCGGAGCAGGAGCATGTTCAGGCAATTGATTTGCTCGGCGCGTTCATCGAGACGCTTGAGGTCAGAACGGGCCGCAAATCGAGGCAGGAGCCTGGCCTCAACCATGTTTTGGACGAAGATTATTTCCGCAAGGTGGAAGCTGTTGAATTTGCCGTTAAATATGATGATGCCAGAGATACATCAGGCGTTGTAAAAGCTGATATTGTGCTTGTTGGAGTGTCGAGAACTTCAAAGACGCCATTATCGATGTATCTTGCTCATCAAAAGTATAAGGTGGCCAACGTTCCTTTAGTGCCCGAGCTCAAAATACCAAAGCAGTTGTATGAAATTCCCCGCTCCAAAATTATCGGTCTGACGATTGACCAAAATTATTTGAATGTCATTCGCAAGGAACGGCTTAAAGCATTGGGCTTGCCTAATACAGCCTCCTATGCAACCGCGAATCGCATTCAGCAGGAGCTGCAATATGCTGCAGATATTATGAAAGAACTGGATTGTGTCGTCATAGATGTGTCTCATCGAGCCGTTGAGGAAACAGCGAGTCTTATTATGGAGTATATACGTCGCCTGACATATAATAACAGCTAGATATAATGAGCTGTTTGCAGGATTTTTGCATTGTGTTCACGTATATATAATGTAGCAGCATTATTGTTGCGGCATATAATAACCGCTTAAGTGAACAAATGGAGAGTGGTTAAAATGTGTAGGCAAAGCCCTGCTATAATCGTTGATGCCGATGCTTGTCCCGTAAAGCAGGAAATTATATCAGCAGCAGCCGATTTTTCGGTTCATGTATGTATGGTTGCTTCTTTCGATCATAGGCTCGCAGATCATGCCGGCGTTGAGATTGTACAGGTTGACCGCAGCAATCAGTCGGCCGATTTATATATCGTGAACAGAACCCGCAAAGGCGACATCGTAGTGACGCAAGATTTTGGACTAGCCTGCATTGCGCTTGCCAAAGGTGCATTAGTCATATCGCCTCGAGGAGAGGAATATACGAATGATAATATCGATTATTTGATGGAGCGCAGGCATGTGCAAGCCAAAATCAGACGTGGCGGAGGCCGGACAAAGGGACCAAAGCCGCTTATGCCGGAGGATCGAGAAAGATTTCAACAAAAGTTGACAAAAGTTTTGCAAAACTTGCAGGAGAACTCGGAAATTTAGCGAATATTACTTACGTGTTACTAGGATGAAGGTGATGAACTATTGTCTTATGGCAAAATTCCACAGGAGGTTATTGATGCGGTAAGAGCGCGTCATGACATAGTTGAAACAGTTGGGAAGTACGTTCATCTCACGAAGCACGGCAAATATATGAAAGGATTATGTCCATTTCATTCAGAGAACACCCCTTCTTTTACGGTTACGCCTGAGCTTCAAATTTTCCATTGCTACGGCTGTGGAAAGGGCGGAAATGTTATTCGCTTCGTAGAAGAGATGGAAGGCTACTCGTTTCCTGAGGCGGTTCGCGTGCTTGCAGAAGATTCAGGCATTCCCGTAACTTGGAGCTCGCCAGAAGGCGGATCGGCTGCGAGCAAGGATCCTGAGCGGACAAAAGCAATTGAAGCGCATGAGCTGACCGTTAAGTTTTATCACTATGTGTTGAATAACACCAAGCAAGGGCTTGAGGCGAAGCAGTATTTAAAAGAAAGAGGAATGAGCGATCGGCTGATTGGTCAGTTTCAAATCGGCTATGCACCTGATGAGTGGGATATATTAACACGTTTCCTTTCCAAACGCGGCTTTGATATGGAGCTGATGGAAAAATACGGCCTTGTAGCTGCCAAGCAGGACGGCAGCGGCTATGTAGACAGATTTCGCAGTCGAATCATATTTCCAATACATGACCGCGACGGCAGCGCTATTGCGCTTGCCGGACGAATAATAGGAGAAGGTCAACCCAAATATTTGAATTCGTCTGAAACGAAGCTGTTTACAAAGAGCCGCACGCTTTATAATCTGCACCAGGCAAGGCCAGCCATTAGAAAAAGAAAGCAAGCCGTTTTGTTTGAAGGCTATATGGATGTCATTAAAGCTTGGCATGCTGGACTAAGCAATGGCATTGCAACGATGGGTACCGCGCTGACGGAAGAGCATTGCGCTATATTGAAACGGCAGGCACAGGAAGTTATTGTATGCTATGACGGCGATGATGCCGGGCAAGCAGCAGCTTCAAAGTCCATTCCACTTTTAGAAGCCGCCGGCTTGAAGGTTATGATTGCGATGCTGCCCAGAGGCAAAGACCCGGATGATTATATTAGCGAATATGGTGCAGAAGCGTTTTTGCGGACTACCCTTGACGATAGTGTTTCTGTTACAAAATTCAAGCTACTATATTCAAAGAAAAACCATATAATGTTAAATGAAGAGGGCAGAAAAAACTACTTGATGGAAGCGATCGAAACGATTGCTGATGTCGAGACGTCTACAGAGAGAGAAATTTATTTGAAGGAGCTTTCCAAAGAATTTGATATCTCGCTAGATGCTTTGAAGCAGGATTGTCATCAATTGCGGCTTGAAAGGCAAAAAAACAATCCGCAAAGGGATAATAACGACAATTCGTGGAATAATGGTAGGAATGAAAACCGGCGTACAAGCGATAGACCTGTCTTAATGCCCGCATATACTTACGCTGAGCGTAGATTGCTTCACGTAATGATTCGAGATCGTGATGTAGCACAAACAGTGCATGAACGCATTAACGATGCGTTTAATGTAGCTGATCATGCAGCAATTGCTGCTTATTTATATGCTTATTACGCACAAGGCTATGAAGCCGACGCTGCCCGCTTTATGGAGACGCTGCACGATGCACGGCTGGAGCAAGTGACAGCTTCCATTTTAATGATGGACGGCGATATGCCGTTTGATGAGGATATAATGGAAGAATTTGTAGAACAAATTATAAAAGTGCCTCAATTACGCATCATCGAGCAAAAGAAAGAAGAGATGATTCGGGCAGAGCGAGCTGGCGATGCCATTACGGCAGCAAAAATGTTAAGCGAGATTATAACCCTAGAGCAACAGTTAAAAGGTTGACCTGATTAACGCATCTAGGGAGGAGGGAGTCGGAAGATGGCGAATGATCAACATACTGAACTGGATACTGAACTAAAATTAGATCGTGTCAAGGATCAGCTCATTGAGCAAGGCAAAAAACGATCAACACTAACGTACAAAGAAATTATGGAGAAGCTGTCTCCGTTTGACCAGGATCCAGAGCAAATCGATGAATTTTTCGAGCAGCTGGACGATCTTGGCATCGAGGTTCAAAACGAAAGCGAAGAGGAGCATCCGCTTGGCAGGCCGAATGATGATCAAGAGCGGGAGCAGGATGAATTTAATTTTGATGATGATTTGGCGCTTCCGCCAGGCATTAAAATTAACGATCCCGTTCGGATGTATCTAAAAGAAATTGGCCGGGTTCCATTGCTTTCTGCCGATGATGAAATTGAACTGGCAATTCGAATCGAAAATGGCGATGAGGAAGCAAAGCGAAGATTGGCTGAAGCTAACTTGCGACTAGTAGTAAGTATTGCCAAGCGTTACGTTGGTCGTGGAATGCTGTTCCTGGATTTGATTCAAGAGGGTAATATGGGGCTAATTAAAGCGGTTGAGAAATTCGACCATCAAAAGGGCTTTAAATTCAGTACCTATGCGACCTGGTGGATTCGCCAGGCGATCACTCGCGCAATTGCTGACCAAGCGCGTACGATACGTATTCCCGTTCATATGGTTGAAACCATCAACAAGCTGATTCGCGTGTCCAGACAGCTCCTTCAAGAGCTTGGACGCGAACCGACTCCTGAAGAAATTGCTGCAGAGATGGAGCTAAGCACGGAGAAGGTTCGTGAAATTATGAAAATCGCTCAAGAACCGGTTTCTCTTGAAACGCCAATCGGCGAAGAAGACGATTCGCATTTAGGCGATTTCATCGAAGATCAGGAGGCGCTAGCCCCGGCTGATGCTGCAGCTTATGAGCTGCTGAAAGAGCAGCTTGAGGATGTGCTGGATACTTTGACTGAGCGTGAAGAAAATGTGCTGAGACTTCGCTTCGGATTGGATGATGGCCGCACAAGAACGCTTGAAGAGGTTGGCAAAGTATTCGGTGTTACACGCGAGCGTATCCGTCAGATTGAAGCGAAAGCGCTGCGCAAGCTGCGTCATCCTAGCCGCAGCAAGCGATTGAAGGATTTCCTAGAATAAATGCTGGATAACATGACCTTTCTGCCTCGGCAGCGAGGTCTTTTTTCCAAGTACAGCAAAATAATTGAATGACTTCCATATGCTTATGAAAGGAAACAGAGCTTATATGAATCAGGAACGCAGGCAAATTATAGTCAATGAAATTATTAACTGGCGAAAAAGCAAGCTGCTTCCGGATCAATATTGCGATTTCCTGTTGAATCTATACGCAGATGATGAAGAGACTACAAGCATTCAGCAGCAGCAAAGCGCAGTCGGTAAAGCAGTTGCAACGATTCAAAAGGCAACAGGCCTACAGTGGTTCCTTACTTTAGGAACATTTACCTTTATTTCCATTCTTGTGTTTTATTTTAGCCGTTTTCCGACCACTTTGCAAATTTCTGTAGTTGTCCTCGGAACGATAGCACTTTTATGGATGGGAGCGCGAATTCGCAAGCGCTCAGAAAGCTCGGGCATAGCCTGCATTGGAATCGCCATGCTGGTTCTGCTTGGCGGCGGATTATACATATTGAATCTTCATGAATGGGAAGATATGCTTTGGAAAATTTTACTGCTTAGCGCATGTGCTCTGCTATGGATTATTTGCGGCATCAAAATGAATATTCCTATGCTCCATCTAAGCGGCTGGTTAGCCTCATTACTTGTTTATGGATGGATGCTGTATACTTATACTACCGAACCGAAATGGTTCGAGATTCAGCTGTACTGGCTGCCGATTGCAGTAATATTCGGCTGGACTAGCTGGTTTATACACCGATGGTCCAAACCGGTTGCAGCCGTGCTTTTTGTTATATGTGCACTGGTCTGGTTTATGCCTGAAGTTTACTCTTTGCTGGCTTTCGAAGGAACAGCTATTATACAATTGCAAATTTTATTTAAAATCGCGCTGGGAGGAGCAGTACTTTTCCTTATGCGCAAACGATGGATGGTGTGGGTAGTCTAATGGTAAAACTGTCAAAACGATTGCAAGCAATTGCAGATTATGTAACAGAAGGCTCAATTGTTGCTGATATAGGCTCAGATCATGCACTGCTGCCCGTATACTTGCTGCAAAATGGAAAATGCTCCTCTGCAATTGCAGGCGAGCTTAATGCAGGTCCTTTTCATGCAGCGAAGAAGCAAGCCGCTTCAGCTGGATTGAGCCACCTTTTGGACGTTAGACAGGGAGACGGCTTATCTGTTCTGACAGGCGAGGGTGAAGCAGATACAGTAACGATTGCAGGCATGGGCGGAAACTTAATGCGCGATATTCTTGAAGCTGGCAGAGTGAATGGGAAGCTGCATGGCGTGCGAAAGTTAATCCTTCAGCCAAATGTTGGCGAGGAGGCAGTAAGGCGCTGGCTTGCAGAGCATAAATGGTATTTAATTGAAGAGGCAATTATTGAAGAAGACGGTAAAATTTACGAAATGCTTGTTGCCGCAAATGATTTGACGGAAAATGAGCTGAATGCAGTGATGAATCGTTTATCTCCTTCTGAAACGAGCATAAGTCAGACAGAGGACAAATATAGCTTTTATCTCAGCCTGGCTTATGACGGCAGCTTTCTTAACAGCAAGCTGGATAAGGTCATTGCTGCAGATGTCGTCTACAAAATGGGACCTTATTTGCTTCGCAAGCCGGAAAAGGTTTTTATAAGCAAATGGGAAGGAGAGCTCGATAAGCTGAATTGGATTTGCCGGCAGCTGGAGGGCTCAGACAAACAGGATGCAGCGGAGCGTCAGGCTGCATTCCGTAATGAAATTAAAGTATTGGAGGAGGTATTGCGATGCTTATCAACGGACAAGCGCTAATTCAGCTTCTGGAGCAGCTGGCGCCAAAGCGCTATGCTGTAGAGAATGATCGGATTGGCTTGCAGCTTGGTACACTTAATAAGCCAATATCAACCGCACTCGTTGCATTAGATGTGACGGATGAGGTGGTCGAGGAAGCAATCGCGGCTAAGGCTGAGCTCATTATTGCTCATCATGCGATTATATTTCGGCCGCTTGCCAAAATCGATACTTCGACTCCGGTGGGGAAGCTGTATGAAAAATTAATAAAAAATGATATTGCCGTATATATTTCACATACAAATCTCGATGTGGCTGAAGGCGGCATTAATGATTGGCTTGCGGATCAGATCGGTATCGAGAAAAGCGGCCGCACCTTTTTGGAACAGGTGTACCAGGATGATTGGCTGAAGCTTGTTGTTTATGTGCCGGAAAGCCATGTAGATGCAGTGCGTGCAGCTTTATGGCAGGCTGGCGCCGGAGAGATTGGCAATTATAGCAGCTGCAGCTTTGCTGTACGCGGTGAAGGTACATTTTTGCCTGGAGAAGCAACTAACCCTTATGTAGGGACGAGCGGCAAGCTGGAGAAGGCTGAAGAAATTCGGCTGGAAACAGTTATTCCAGCCAGCAAGCATAGAAAAATTGTATCGGCGATGATTAAGGCGCATCCTTACGAAGAAGCTGCCTATGATGTGTTTCCGACATTGCTCGAAGGCAGAAGCTATGGACTAGGCAGAGCAGGGAAGCTGGAGCAGCCTGCCGTACTTGGCGAGCTTGCTGAGCGCCTCAAAGCCGCATTTGATGTTCCTGTGCTTCGGGTTGTAGGAGCGCTTGATACGCCTATTAGAAAAGCAGCCGTATTAGGCGGCTCAGGCGCAAAATATGTAGGAAAAGCTAAGTTTGCAGGCGCAGATGTGCTCGTGACAGGCGATATCGACTATCATACAGCGCATGATGCTTTGGCTGCAGGCATGACTATAATTGATGCGGGCCATAATATAGAAAAGGTCATGAAGCAGCAAGTTGCGGATTGGCTGGCTGACAAATTGCTTGCAGAGAAAATGGACACTAAAATTGTCGCGTCCAAGCTGCATACAGAACCTTTCCAATTCGTATAAACTGGTTAACTATAGCTATTTATCCTGTTATTTATACTTGAGCTTTCGTGTATTACCTTGTATACTTAACGATGCACCGGAAAGTTTGACAGACAATCGCTGGCAGTCTTTGTTACTGCGAGAGGAAAGTCCGGGCTCCATAGGGCAGGATGCTGGATAACGTCCAGTCAGCGCGAGCTGAAGGATAGTGCCACAGAAATGGACCGCCGATGATCGGCTTCAAGCCGAAACAGGTAAGGGTGGAACCGTGGTGTAAGAGACCACGAGGAGCATAGGTGACTATGTTCCTGGTAAACCCCATCTGGAGCAAGACCGAGAGGACAGAGCAGCCTAGAGCTGCAGCCCTGACCCGGGGCGTGTCCGGGTTGGTTGCTGGAGCTGTACAGCAATGTACAGCCTAGATAGATGATTGTCACTTCCCGTGGGAGGGTCGTTCCCGTTATTACCACCAGGAGTACAGAACCCGGCTTATGGCAAGCTTTCCGCACGAGTTATTATTAAACAATAATACGAATACTGATCATCGGTTTGATTCTTGATTATCATTTTGATTTGATTTTGCACTATTGAGCAAAAAGCGTTGTTGTAAAAATCTAACGAAGATATGTGGCCTTATTTGGTTCAAATGATGCCTAAAAACGAGGATTATTCACACATAGAGCTGCTAATCTTTGTTAGAATTATTTTTCAACAGCCTGAGAAATACACTGCGATTTTGCAGGATCAATACTGTACTGAACAGATCATCCTTGTTTAAGG
Organism: Paenibacillus sp. GXUN7292; assembly: GCF_050864975.1. Taxonomy (NCBI): domain Bacteria; kingdom Bacillati; phylum Bacillota; class Bacilli; order Caryophanales; family Paenibacillaceae; genus Paenibacillus; species Paenibacillus sp. GXUN7292. The sequence continues at coordinate 148,627 of NZ_JBOZWO010000005.1, forward strand.
AATAAGACCACTTCTCATTATGAGAAGCGGTCTTTTTTGTCGTTCTTTGTTGATCCTGTTATTCAATAACAAATAACAACGTAATTAAAATTTTTATTTCAATTTAATAAAATACAAAGCGGACACAGAAACATCTATTCACTTGTTTCGTCTTTTTGTAGACCGAAAGATCGTGAGTAAGAATATCTCTGTGTCCGTGATAAATCGTTAAGTTTCAAGCAGCATCTAAATGCATCAGGATTGGATTACTTTCACTAAATGCTTTAGATCGTAAAGTGAAGCGCTACGATGCTTGATTAGCAATGCGCTCCAGTCTTTTCTTTACCTGGCTCGGGAACATTTGCAGAGTGCCAGTGTAATGGCTTGCTGCTTGAAGCGCTTTGTCTACGTCTACCTCGCCATAGCCGAAATAAATATCTTTTCCAGGATCGCCAAGGTCTACGGTGCAGTTGCGCATAATATTCATAACTTCCTCATTGGTCAGCTCTGGCCGCACAGATCTGATTAGCCCCGCTAATGCCGCCACATGCGGTGTTGACATCGATGTGCCGGACAAAGCGGCATATTGGTTGCCTGGGTAGGTGCTGGCAATACTTTCACCTGGTGCTGCAACATCGATATAGTCGCCATAATTGGAGAAGGAGGCGCGCTGCTTGCCGCTATTGGTAGCCGCAACCGCAAATACTTCCGGATAAGCTGCCGGGTAGCCTGGACGGTCTGTATTGTCATTGCCGCTGGCTGCGACCAGCACAACGTCGCGTTCATAGGCATACTTGACCGCATCATGCAAAAACTCTGCATTGGCATAATTGCCAAGCGACATATTGATTACTTTAGCACCATGATCTACCGCCCAAATAATACCTTGAGCTACAGAATAGGTAGACCCGGCGCCGCTGCTGTCCAGCACTTTGACCGGCATAATTTTATTGAACCAGGAAACGCCTGCAACGCCTTCTGTATTGTTGACAGTCGCTCCGATAATACCAGCAACGTGAGTACCATGACCTACATCATCCTCCGGCATTTTGGAAGGGTCTACTATATTTGTTCCATCCACAAATCTTCCGGCAAGGTCAGGGTGATTCGTTTGAACGCCAGTATCAAGAACCGCAATAATTACATCATCTGTGCCCTTGGAAATGTTCCAGCCTTTTTCAGTTTCAATAGACGGCAAATTCCACTGATACTTGGAATAAAGCACATCATTTGGAATAACCGGAGATTGCTCGCTGCCTAAAGCTTCATTTGTTTCGTTTGTTTCATTCGTTAAATATAAATAATGAGGCTCGGCAAATTCAGGCTTCCAGTTTGCCTTGAAGTATTGAATGAGCTCTTTAGCTTCAACATGAGTCGATCTGAAAATATAGCTGTCCTGCAGCTGCTGAATTACTTTTGCCTGTACTTCTTTTTCAATTTGGGCAAGCTCTTTGTCATTCAATTCGCGATGAAAATGCACGACTGCATCTTTAATGTGATAATGGCTTGCATTTTGGTTATCCTCGCCATTTTTGACAGTAACATCTTTGGTCGTATTAGGCAAAACAGATTCAATCCGATAATTACCCTCTGCAGGATACGGAATTAAACGCAAATTACGCTTTTGATGTGCTTCGACAGATTTTAAAACATCTTTTTTCATTACCGCGATTGCGCCATGGCCGGCTGCAGACTCATCAGGTATGGCTACAATACGGAACAAGCTGCCTTTGTCACAGTGAAAAGAATCTGAAATATACATTTCATTCGTTTTTATTTTGCTTGATGCTTCCAGCAGCAATTGATCTGCCAAGCCGCTTCTCGTGGGCGGAAGCTTTCCCTTCGCTAAGCTTGATTGCGGCTGTGTAACGGAAATGTAAACAAGATAAGGATGTTCCTTCATAAGTGAGTCAATTGCCTGATTCAAATTTGAATGACCATGAATAGATTGAAGGAGTTGTTTCAAATCTTTTTTTGTTTCATCCGTCATTAATTGGGAAGTCGCTTTTATATCCCGCTCAAGCGCTGCTTGCTTGAATGATTGCTCTTGTACGGGATGCACGGCCTGAGGTGTTACGTGATTCATTTTTTGTTTCGATTTAGGTGTTGTTAAAGTAGCTGCAGGCAGCAGCAAGGCGATAAGCGCAATAATGGTGAAGCCGGTAACCCATGCTTTGGACATATTTAGTGAGGCCTCCTGTAGTCGTTCTTTGCATAGTTAGGGTTGCTATTCGTGCATTTTTTTATTCGATTTAGAAGTTATATCGCTTTGCCTTTATTTGTGGTACTATATTGATGTTTCGACTTTGTTTGTGGCAGGTATGAAAGGGGATTTACCAAATGTTGTCAGCTAATGTCAGAGCATTAAGTGAGATGGCAAGCGATCGGTTAAAAGAAGTTATTGAGCTGCTGGAGCCGTTCTTAAATAAATATTGTTTGAGTCAGCTCGCTGAAGATGATGGAACAGATGAAGCAGTAGCTTATTATTCCGGTTTGCTTTCCGACTTGCGGCATTTGCTAGTATTTTCCGAAGTATGCTCTGAAAAATTATGGGTGCTGCACCGCAGGCAGCAGGCGACTGACGAGCTCGCAGCAAAAACGTTATATGAAGTGTATCAGCAATGTATTAATGTATTTTTTTATCCGAAAAATGAATGCTACTCAGAGGATGGCAGATATGCATATACAGGTCAGGATGCGATCAGATTTAGATATAAGCCTAATCCAGCTGTACGCGCTTTGATTCTTGATTTGGCCAAAATTTTCGAGGAACTGCGCGATGAGTTAGCCTTTTATGAAAATGACTATATGACGCAAAAACGAATGCAAGCACAAAAATAAGGCAGAATGAATCACTTCTCATCGGGGGAACCTTGATAGTGGAGGTGATTTTTTTATGCCAAATGGCGTAAATTGCAGCGTATCGAATTGCAGCTATTGGAAGGAAGGAAACCGTTGTAATGCTGATGAAATTCTTATTGATATCGATCAGCATGCACAGGAAAATTTCCAAGAGGAATTTGCTGCAGACGATTTAGGCCTTTACCATCAAGATGAAGCTATTGAATCATCTGCAACCTGCTGTCAAACATTCAAGCCTAAGGGGTGAGCATAATGGATCGAGATAAGGATCAACTGGACGAGCACTCTGATTTTGATTCATTCATGACCAATTGGAGCAGCCCTGATTTGGATGACATGAGCGTAATGAAGGAAAATGATGAAGAGTTTGCAGCTGAATTTGCATATGCAGATCCAAATTTGCATGCAAGCAGTGAAGCAGGCAGGAATTATAATGAAAGTATTGATAATCGCGAACTTGATGAGGTGGATGCCAGTGAAGCCAATCAGGCGCTTGGCTGGGCCGGATTAGTGTTTGCGATAGCGTCATGGTTTATATGGCCTTTAATTATGGGCGTAGTTGCAATTGTGCTTGGAATTATGGCTTACCGAAGCAATAGCCGTACGCTAGGCGGCTGGGCGATTGGCTTGGGCGCCGCGACATTAGCCTTTAATTTAGTTGTAGTGCCACTGTATTATTCCTTTATTGCATAATTTTTTTCAAACGATTTGTTATAAGGAGCTGCTGATATGGAATTCCATATCAGCAGCTCCTTTTTTTAACGCGCTCGTCTTAAGGACGGTGGAAGCTGTATATTCTTGCGAAACTTTCGATATTAAAGGATTTCTTGTATGATAGTAGAAGATATTTAAGTTTATTATTCTAGCATTAACAGTTTGGGCGGGGTGAAACTACTATGATAGTTGAGATGAAGGACATTACATGGGAGCGCGGTGATGACACGATTCTGCAGGGGGTCAGCTGGTCAATTGCAAGCGGTGAGCATTGGTGCTTGCTTGGTCTTAACGGCTCGGGGAAAACTACGCTGCTGAATATGATTAACGGCTATATTTGGCCTACCAGCGGCTCTGTGTCAGTATTAGGACACAAATTTGGAGAGTATGATTTGCGTGAGCTGCGTAAAAGCATCGGTTGGGTAAGCACATCACTGCAGCAAAAGCTGTATGCAACGGATTCGGCGCTGAAAACAGTGCTTAGCGGAAAATATTCAACAATCGGCGTTTATGATGAAATAACTGCCGAGGATGAGCAGGAAGCGGAGCGGTTGCTGGAGCAGCTCGGCTGTCAATCCTTTGCGCACAGAAATTATGGCAATTTGTCTCAAGGCGAAAAGCAGCGTATATTGATAGCGCGGGCGCTTATGAATAAACCGAAGCTGCTGATTCTAGATGAGCCTTGTACGGGTCTGGATATTTTCGCCAGAGAGCAGCTCTTGTCCATGATCGACCGCATTGCGAAGCAGGATAACGCGCCGACATTAATTTATGTCACCCATCATGTTGAAGAAATATTACCTTGTTTTACTAAAACGTTTTTAATAAAATCCGGCAAAGCGTATGCTGAAGGATATACAGAGAGTGTGCTTCATTCGGAAACGATGAGCGATTTTTTTGATGTAAATGTCAAAATTGAAAAAAGAAACGGGAGAAATTGGCTGGAGGTTGTAGGATAACAATGCAAGTCAAAATAGGCTATTCGAGCAATCGCAAGCTGATTGATAGATTTAGCCGGATTTATGCGATGAAATATCGCCTTGATGGTGCAAGAAGTCATGTAGCTGTTGGAGCTTTAATTGCATTAAGTGTAGTTGCTGTACTGCTTGCAGCAAGAGGAGTGCCTACCGGACTGGGGGTCTGGATTGACTTTGGCGCTGCAATTGCAGCCAATTTACTCGGTCTAGCTATTTTTGTGCCCATCGTCAGTTTTTTATTTACGCTGATACGTCTGCCGATTCCACGTAAAGTATGCGCAGCTGCTATTTTTTTGTTTTTAGAAGTTTATTTTATATTGAGTTATGCCGAGCTAGGACGACCTATATCTATTGTTTTCGCCTTTATTTATTGCTCGTTCGGCATTTGCTCAGGTTATTTTCTGGGCTGGCTCTATTACGCCCGGCTTAAATCTGTATCAAAAATAATAATGGCGGCGCTAGGTACTATAATTATGACTGCATTGTTAACGGTACTTGCTATAAATGGACCATCTGCAGTGCCTGAACGCGATAAGCATTTTACAGACAGCTGGGTAGCTAACGACAACGCTGCAGCAGTGCTGGAGACGGATAATCCAGCTGAGCCAGGGCAATATGCTTATCATAAATATACGTATGGAAGCGGCAAGGATAAGCATCGCAAATGGTTTGGCAGCCAGGTTGATCTCATTTCTGATCCAGTAGATGCTTCTTCTTACATTACGCATTGGTCTTGGCTGAAAAAAGCTTTTTGGGGGTTCGACGCCGCCGGGTTGCCAGTTAATGGCACAGTATGGATGCCAGAAGGCAAGGGCCCTTTTCCGCTAGCTTTAATCGTTCACGGCAATCATCTTATGGAATATTTCTCCGATGAAGGCTATGAATATTTGGGCGAGCTGCTTGCCAGCAGAGGCATAATAGCTGTATCGGTCGATGAAAATTTTTTGAACTATTCAGCATGGTCGAGCATTCCGGATAACGATATGCTAATGCGTGCTTGGGTGCTTCTGCAGCATATTAACCAATTAAAGAAATGGAACAGCAGCGCAACTATATTTGAAAATCAAATTGATATGCACAATTTAGCTATAATTGGACACTCTAGAGGAGGGCAGGCTGCTGCTATGGCAGCAGACCGTGATCGATTCTTCGACGATGCTGCTGCGCTGCCTGACAAGGAGGAGTATACTGTAAAAGCAGTTGTCGCATTAGCGCCTACCGATACAGCCATTCAAGATCAATATGCAGAGCTTAAAGATACGTATTATTTAACGCTGCAAGGCGCTCGAGATGCGGATGTTAACAATTTTTTTGGAGAAAGGCAATATGCCAGAGTCAGTTTAAGCGGGGAAAATAGGTTTAAAGCTGCGCTATATATTGCAGATGCAAATCATAGCCAGTTTAACTCCAAGTGGGGGACGATGGATGAAAGTTTGCCGGGCGGATTGTTTTTGAATCGCAATGGCATGCTATCGAAGCAAGAGCAGCAAAATATTGCAAAGCTTTATGTGTCGGCATTTCTAGAAGCTGCTTTAAATGATAAATTTGAATTTAAGCAGCTATTTCAAGATTACCGCAGCGTCACTGACTGGCTGCCTGATACACAGTATATAAGCCGTTACGAGGAATCCAGCTTTGTGCCGATTGCTCCAGGACCTATTGTGTCGGAGCAAAATGCAGTTGGCATGACAGGCTGGAATGAAGCCTATGCCAAAAATCGAGATGGGCAAAGCAAGGATGTAAAAGGGATTGAGCTGGAATGGGAAGAAGCGGGTGCGCAATATGATTTGCTGCTGTCCGACATGGCTTCAGATGAGCTTGGCGGATTAGGCGAAGCAAATTTTGTATTTTCTTTAGCGAATATGGAGCATGAGTTAATCGAAGCGGCAGGCAGCGAGACGCCAGAGCAGAGTAATGAACAGCAAGGGGCTAATGCCTCGCAGCAAGCTAACAGCGATAGCGCTGAAGCAGAAGGGAATAGGCTGGAGCCTTCTGCAAGCTTTGTCCCCGCAGATGCGGAACAGGAAAGAGCAGAGCAGCTGCCCCCAACGCCGGTTGTGGAGATTGAGCTTGAAACAGACAGCGGCGAAATATTAGTGCTGGAGCTAAATGATCATATGCCGGTTGCCGCGCCGATGTATGCAAGCTTTACATCGCTGTCATGGCTGGAGCAGCGCATTAAAAACGAAAAATATAAACAGCCGGCAGAAACGGTTTTTCAAACATTTGTTGTCCCCATGGACTTATTTACTTTCATTGATTCCGATAAAAATAAAACAGCAAAAGTAGATCCTACAGCTATTCAACGGATTACATTCCGCTTTCAGAGCGGCCCTGGTAAGATTATGCTGTCCGACATTGGATTTATGAGTTAGGAGGTTTGTGGATGACTAGTGATAAGACAGGTATGGAGCTTGCGGATACGAAGCAGATAGAAGATAAAAATGAGGAATGGCAGCAAGAGCAGCAAAGAGTCAACCAGGTTGTTGCGGTTATTGAGAGCCTGATTGAACGGAAAAGCGAGGAAAGCATTCAGCTCAAGGATGATATTGTCGATTTCCGCAAAAACTTTTGGGATGATGTGACGATAAATTTTGAAGATGCCGCAGAAACAGCTGAAACCTATGCCAGCATGAAGCAGCAGGCAGAAATATTATCAGAGAGAGAGCGCAGCCAACTTCATATGGAGAAGCAGCTTAAAGTGATGCTCAAGCTGAAGCAATCTCCATATTTCGGCCGTATCGATTTTGTTGAAGCCGGCTATGAATCTCAGGGGGCAGAGCAAATCTATCTTGGCATCGGGTCATTGTTTGACGAAGATACGCAGCAGTATTTAATTTATGACTGGCGAGCTCCGATCTCCAGCCTTTACTATGATTACGGCCCTGGTGCGGTCCGCTATAAAACGCCTGAAGGAACGATAGATGGCGAGATGATGCTGAAGCGGCAATTCATGATTAGAAACAGTGTCATAAAAAGTATGTTTGATGCTGGCGTCACGATCGGCGATGAGCTGCTGCAGGAAGTGCTGGGCAAGCATTCTGATGCTCAGATGAAAACGATTGTAGCAACCATTCAGCAAGAGCAAAATCAAATTATTAGAAATGAGAAGGCAAGGCTGTTAATTGTTCAAGGAGCGGCTGGTAGCGGCAAGACGTCCGCTGCTCTTCAGCGGGCTGCATATTTGCTCTATCGTCATCGCGGTCAATTGAGCGCTAACCAGATTGTCCTATTTTCGCCTAATCCGATGTTTAATAGCTATATTGCAACTGTTCTTCCGGAGCTTGGAGAGGAAAATGTGGAGCAAACGACCTATCAGCAATATTTGGAGCATCGTCTCAATCAATATTATACGGTAGAAGATCCGTTTGTGCAGATGGAATATATGCTGACTGCAAAGCAAGATTCCAATTATGCAGCAAGAAAAGAAGCGATACGATTTAAATCAAGCAAAGACTATATGTTGAAAATCGATGCGTTTATAACAGAGCTGGGCAATGCAGGGCTATTATTCAAATCCATCTCTTTTAGAGATGACGTGCTATTGTCGAGGGATGACATCAGCAAGCAGTTTTATGAGATTGATCCATCTATTTCGATTCCAAACCGCATGCGCCTGCTTGCGGCTAAGCTGTTGAAGCAATTAACCCTGCTCAGCAAGCAGGAACGGGAAAAGGAATGGGTTGAGGAAGAATTGGAGCTGCTTGACGATGAAGCGTTTATAGATGCCTATCAGGCATTAAGTCAAAAGGGCAAGTTTCAAGAAAATTCGTTCAATGATTATGAATCAGAACGTGATTATTTGGCTGCGGCTATCGTGCAAAAGCAGTTTAAAAAGATACGCAGACATGTTAAGACACTGCGCTTCCTCGATGTCGACACGATGTATAAAAAGCTGATTGATCGCTTGGAATTATCGAAGAAGGCTGCAGAATATACGAGAGCGGAGCTTGACCAGGGCATAATGCCTTACGAGGATGCTACGCCGTACTTATATTTTAAAGAAAAGCTTGAAGGCTTCCAGACGAATACAAAAATAAAGCATATTTTTATTGATGAGGCTCAAGATTACACGCCTTTTCAATTTCATTACTTAAAACGGATTTTTCCTAATTGCAAAATGACTGTGCTGGGGGATGTTAATCAAACTATTTTTTCGCATAGTACGAATGACAGCGGATTTAAGCCCTTGACGCAATTGTTTGACCAACAGGATATTCAAACCTTCGTGCTTAATAAAAGCTATCGTTCCACCTTTGAAATCGTTTCGTTTACAAGTCAAATTATTGATGGCGAGCAGTGGATAGAACCGTTTCAAAGAAGCGGACCAGCGCCTACGATCACAAAGCTGTCCGTTCCAGGCTGGACGGAGCAAATTAAAAGCAGAATAGACCAGCTGCATGCAGATGGGCATTCGTCAATTGCGATTATATGTAAAACGGCTGAAGAAAGCGAAAAAGTATACAAAAAGCTCAAAATATTTGTTCCTGCTTTGAAATTGATTGAAAAGGAAACCGTTACGTTTGAAAAAGGATTGGCTGTGCTGCCTGTTTATTTGGCCAAAGGCGTTGAATTTGACGCGGTCATCATTAAAGATGCATCGAACGAGCGTTACGGCGAGGAAAGCGATAGAAGATTATTTTATACCGCTTGTACAAGAGCGATGCATGAGCTGCATATCTATTACGAAGCCGAGCCTTCGCCTTTTCTTAATATAAGGTGAAAACTTATACGTTCCTATATTTTAAAAAGAAACGGTTCGTCCTTACACAAGGACGCTCCCGTTTCTTTTTTTGTTTAGAATACTCCGAAAAATCCTGAGCACAAAATAATGACTAGCAGGATGAATAGCACAAGGACTACTCCAGTACTATTGTTGCCGCAATGGCCTTCCCAAGGACCGCAATTAGCTCCGCCAAGAATGTATGCCATCGAGTATTAACCTCCTAAGCTGATTAAGATTGAATGGATACTACATTAATACTATATGCGGCGTGTGTCCTGTTGAATTGGACGTTTGTACGGTAAACCCGGCATAATCGGCTTGAATTTTCTAAAATGCTTTACTCTGGAATCGGCTTTATACGTCTGGCTGTTGCCTGCGATAATAGAAACTGCTGTACTGACAGCAAGAATGTCAAGCTTTCCCACTTGTATCGTATCAGAATATAGTGTCCGTTTCATTTCTACCTGCGGCTCGGGCAGCAGAGCATTAAGGTCGGGCAGCGGATAGTCGAACAACGGATATGCCTCAAAATATTCTTCTTCAGAGGAAGGTGTTCTTTTTTGCTCCTGTACAGCAATGGCTCTAATGACCGCATTGGTAGATCTTCGATCACCGACCTGCAAGCTGGCTGAAGCGGCTATGCTTATTATCGAAATGCCGCCAATTTTAGAGGTGCGTTGCGGGATTTTAGCGTCTATTTCATTCATGATGCTTTAAGCCAGCTTCACAGGCTGCTCGTTCAACACCTTCCGGCTGTGGAAATGGGGCGATGGGGCTGACAATTACAGATTCGGGAGGCGTATCGAACATCGAGTACAGCTGGATATGCTCGGTATCTCCGATTTGAATGAGCGAGGCGCTCGACACGCCGAATATATCAATATGTCCAACCGACAAGCAATCATTATAAACATGAAAATTAATCATGCTTTAATTCCTCCAATGCGTTCTAGCTTATGTCTCCGCTTTGCAGCTGCTTTAAATAGGTTTGCATCGCAACTTCACTATCATGCTTCGTTTTATTCAGAACTTCCTGCTGCAGCTGCTCGTCAGATAGCCTATGCTGGGTTTGACTCGTCAGCATTTCTATATAAAAGCGGATGCGTCCAGGCAGCTGCTTTTCAATATCCTCCATAATGATGCGGCGATGGTGCGGGTCCAGCATAATTCGATATTCGTTTTCAAGCATTTGCAGCTTGGAAAGCCCTTCATAACCTAAATAGCCTTTCATTTTATTGAGTACACTGTCATAGGCTGGCGTTTTAAAAGCTGCTTTAGCAGCATCATTTTTAGTAAATTGGCCTTTTTGGGGAATAGAGAGCTGCTCGATTGGTTTATTGTCGCCAACTAAGCCTCCCATAGCCGCTGGGGCGCTCATTCCTATATTTAAAGTACCATCCAGCTGCTCGACCTTCAGCTGATCAAAATGATACTCAATGCTTTCAATATTGTAGGAGGGCTTAGCTTCCGCAATTTCTAATCGATCATTCAGCTGCTTCAGCTGCTTCTGAAGCTCTCCGACGGTATACTCCAGTCCTTGAATCGTTTGCTGAACTTTTAATGCCCAAGCTTGCCACGGCGAAGGTTGCTCTTCTATTTTCATAAACAAACCCCCTTCACTGTCTAGAACTTGATAGTATACGAAAATTATACAGGGTTAGGAAGCGGCACAAAGTTGAATGGAGTGGGCTCGGTTAGCTCGGGAGCCGGCTCAACAAAACCCCCAGTATTGTAAAGCTGAGAAATCCCGCTAATAGAGCCAGCGCTGCCAACCTGCAGCACAGAGCTATTCGAAACATTATCCACTTTAAAATGATTAATCGTAATATGCTGGTATACGGTCCAGTTCATACGACATTAACCCCTTCTGTCGTTGAGTTGTCTTGAACATCCGGATCTATCGAGTTAGTTGCATTCACACCCGTATTGGAGTTCGTCAAGCTGCCGGTCAGGAAGGAGCCTGAACCTGCGTAGCTTTTCGAGTTGCTTGTAGGACACACTTCAAGGGCATCGCCAAATTGAATGACAGAGCTGGATCCTACACTTACAATTTTTACAAATCCGACAACTGCAGGCATATCATCACCTACCTATTTCATTTAAATATAAGAAAGTATAAGTTTTTGCACCTTATTTCTGTTCTAATATTTCATCGGTAAACGCGCCAGTCCAAAGAATGGAGCTGTTTATCCGTAGCTTGCAATATTGTATGCGGCAGCAGCCTATAGGTTACTAATTAGGATGTAGCCTGGAATTAGGCGCGTGCATAAGCTGAAGTAGAGTTTAAGAAGGGATGGGTTTAGTGTGGATTTTAAATGGAGTGATCTGGAAAAATGGCTGGAAAGCCAGAAGCTGCCTCAAGGCTTTGAGATGCTTCGCGAGCCGGGCTGGGTGGAGCAATTTGTCCGCAACATGATGACGCGGTCAATTCCGGAATCAGAAGAGGCATTTAACAGCGAGGTTGAAGTGGCAGTGACAGAAAGTGAGCAGTTTGTACATTTATCTTTTATGCCTCCTCCCGGGTGCCAGATAAGAAGGCTGCGCATTAAAGCGAGGGAGGATGCCGTACGTATTTCCGGGTTTCCGAATGGCGTTTCGAAAGAGGTGTCTTTGCCTGCCTTAATAAGAGCGAAGGAATGTCGAGCTTATATAAAAGAAGGGATAGTCCGCATAAAGCTGCGCAAAAGATCGGCACGCCGAGGCTGGGTGGAGCATTCCATTATCGAATAAGCTTGCATACTGTACTATTTTTGTCACGAACTAGAATGCTCTCTTGCTGGATTATAACGGAATTATCACTTATAATGGCTATTGAAGTGTTCATTTTGCGGCAAAAGGAGTGTCATTCGTGTCTTTAGTTGATATAAGCGATGTATCTGCATCATTATTTATTGTAGGCGCAGTATTTATACTGCTTACATTCGGATTGTTAAGCTTTGGAATTTTGCGCATGTTTCAGCAGAAGTTTCGTGCAGGCTGGATTTCCATTGCTTTAGCGGTAATTAGCTTCATTGTCTTTGTCTTTGTTATTAATAAATGGTACGCCTAGCAGCAAAGTTTATCGTTTAGCGGAGGAATGAACGTGACCTGGACTTTAATCTGGTTTTTAGTAAATATTGTATTTGTTACTTCGTTTATCTTTTTTCTTTTCAGGCATCGTGCTTATTCGCAAGCCAAGCTGCAAGGCGTGTCTGACGAGCAGGTACAGCAGCTGAAACGGTTGAGCAATTGGAGCGGGCTGGTCAGTGCCTTGTTATTTTTAATAACAGCCGGAATTTTTATAGCAAATATGAAAATTAACGGATAGAAGGACTCTCCATTGACGAGAGTCTTTTTTTTGGGCATGATGGTAATAGAACTTTAATGTCGGAGGAATAATAATGCACACAGTCGACGAGATCGTAGAGAGAATGTCAGGGCAAGGGCTTCGCATTACAGATCAACGAAAAACATTAGCGCGTTTGTTTGCAGATACGCCGGGCTATTTGGCGCCAAAAGATATTTATGAATATATGGGCAAAACCTATTCCGGTCTCAGCTTTGATACGGTGTACCGCAATTTGCGGGTCATGGAGGAACTGGGGGTGCTTGAGCAGGTCATGTTTGAAGAAGGGGTTAAGTTCAAGCTGCATTGCAAGGATCATGATCATCATCATCATATGATCTGCTTGCAGTGCGGTCATACGATACCCGTATCCTATTGCCCGATGGATCAAATTCCAGTTCCCGAGAAGTTTAAAGTAGTAAGGCACAAATTCGAGGTTTTCGGGTATTGCGAGGAATGCTCGCTTCAGGAATCGGCAAGTGAAGGGCAATGAACCCTGTACCCAAACGTATTTTACAAGCGCCCATCCATTTTTATCGCAAGGTCATCTCACCGCTTAAGCCGCCGACCTGCCGCTTCTATCCAAGCTGCTCCCTTTATGCGCTGGAAGCTATTGAGAAGCATGGCGCAGCCAAAGGCAGCTGGCTGGCGATAAAGCGGATTGCCAAGTGCCATCCCTTTCATCCCGGCGGATTTGATCCTGTGCCGGAGCGCAAGCAGCCATAAGCAGAAATGGGCAGATTTGATGTGCCGGAGAGCAAGAAGCCGTAAACAGAGGCGGATAGTTTGCAGACTGAATGCGCATTGGCAAAATCTTGACATTATATATGCAAATTATGTATAGTAGAAGTCAAATCATTGTTTATATAAGGAATGCCGAGGAACGGAAGAGTACAATTTCAAGCCGTGAGCAGAGAGCCGGGGCAGGTGAAAGCCGGTACGGAAATTGGATTGGAAGATGGCCCGGGAGGCACCATTTCTGAGTTTGAATGAGCATGCTCATTAAGATTAGGATTTGGCGTTCGGTCAGCGATAATGGCTTATCCGTCACCATACTGACGGAACACGAAGCGGTTTGTATAATAGCATGATGCTATTGTTGAATCGGAATTTGGGTGGTACCACGTGAGCAGAAGCTCTCGTCCCATTTTGGGCGAGGGCTTTTTTTGTTTTTTCTGGATGGCTCTTTAGCCGAGTCGTGGCAAATAAGACCGCTCAGCTTCGTTAAATTTTTAAAAGCCGATTTTTTCGCACAATAGCGCATCTGAGCTTCGTTAGAAACATCGGTCGATTCAATTTACGGTTAACATTCAAAATCAAATTTTAATTGGAGGGTTTGCAATGTCCGATAAAAAAACATTTTACATTACAACACCAATCTATTATCCAAGTGATAAGCTGCATATCGGTCATGCTTATACGACAGTAGCTGGAGATGCTATGGCACGTTATAAGCGACTGCGCGGATATGATGTTTGGTATTTGACGGGTACAGATGAGCATGGTCAAAAAATTGAGCGCAAAGCAAAGGAAAATAATAAAACGCCGCAGCAATTTGTTGATGACATCGTTGTAGGCATTAAAAGCTTATGGTCAAAGCTTGATATTTCCAATGATGATTTCATTCGTACGACAGAAGAGCGCCATAAGCGTGTAGTTGAGCAGATTTTTGATCGATTGCTGCAGCAGGATGATATTTATAAAGGAACTTATGAAGGCTGGTACTGTACACCTTGCGAATCATTTTTCCTAGAGAGACAGCTTGATTCGGGCAACTGTCCGGACTGCGGCCGTCCTGTCGAAAGGGTGAAGGAAGAAAGCTATTTTTTCAGAATGGGCAAATATGCAGACCGCTTGCTTGAGTACTATGAGCAAAATCCGGATTTTATCCAGCCTGAGTCCCGCAAAAATGAAATGATCAACAATTTTATAAAACCAGGCCTTGAAGATTTGGCTGTTTCGCGTACTACGTTTGATTGGGGCGTTAAAGTAAAGGGCGATCCGAAGCATGTTATTTATGTATGGATTGACGCGCTCAGCAACTATATTACTGCGCTTGGCTACGATCTTGATTCGCCGGCTGATAAGTTCAAAGCATACTGGCCGGCCGACGTTCATTTGGTAGGAAAAGAAATAGTAAGATTCCATACCATTTATTGGCCAATTATGCTGTTGGCGCTGGGATTGCCGCTTCCGAAAAAAGTATTTGCACATGGCTGGCTGTTAACGAAGGAAGGCAAAATGTCCAAATCAAAAGGAACTGTAATCGACCCTGTTGTGCTGATTGACCGATATGGCCTTGATGCGCTGCGTTACTATTTGCTGCGCGAAGTGCCGTTTGGTGCAGACGGCGCGTTTACGCCAGAAAATTTTATTGAACGGATTAATTTTGATTTGGCTAATGATCTTGGCAATTTGCTGAATAGAACGATTGCAATGATTGACAAATATTTTGACGGCGTTATTCCAAGCTATGCTGGTGCGGTCACACCATTTGATGAGACTTTGCAAAAAGCGGCAGCGGAGTCGATTGCACAGGTTGAAGCTGCGATGGAACGGATGGAGTTCTCTGTTGCACTAACAGCACTATGGCAATTTGTAAGCCGTACTAACAAATATATCGACGAGACGCAGCCATGGACGTTGGCGAAGGATGAAGGCAAGCGCTTAGAGCTCGAATCAGTTATGTACCATCTTGCAGAATCACTGCGCATTATATCGATTGCATTGCAGCCGTTTTTGACGAATGCTCCGCGTGTAATGTGGGAGCAGCTTGGTATTGAGGGCGAAGGGCTGACTTCTTGGGATAGCATAAAAGCATTTGGACAGATTCCAGGCGGAATGAAGGTAAATAAACAAAACCCGCTATTCCCAAGGCTTGAAACGGAAGAGGAGGCTGCGTTCATTACCGCATCGATGAGAGGCGGCCAAGCGCCAGCAGCAGACGCTTCAACCGAAGCTGCGAATCAAGCAGCAGCAGACGCACCAGCTCCGGAGGGCAAAGAGGAAATCGCGATTGATGATTTTGCCAAGGTGGAGCTTCGCGTAGCGCAGGTGCTTGCTGCAGAGCCTGTCGCAAAGGCTGATAAGCTGCTTAAGCTTCAGTTGGATCTAGGCTATGAGCAGCGCCAGGTTGTTTCCGGCATTGCGAAATATTATAAGCCCGAAGAGCTTGTAGGCAAAAAAGTGATTTGTGTAACGAATTTGAAGCCAGTCAAGCTGCGTGGCGAGCTTTCGCAAGGTATGATTCTTGCCGCATCGACAGATGATAAGCTTACGCTAGCTACAGTTCCTGACACAATGCCTAATGGAGCGATTGTAAAATAAGCATCGTCTAAAACCATCCAAAAGACTTCCCAAATTGTCTCTGATCTTTCAGATGATAATTAAGGAAGTCTTTTTATATACTAAAATTGATGGTTGACAACAATTTTGGGTAGACGTATACTATTAAACGTAATCATAACTATTACTAATAAGATATAAATATAGGAGTGGAGCTTTATTATGCGATTGAAACGAGGGACAGGTACAAAGCGAGTAGCTGCAATATTGCTAAGTTTGCTATTAGCAGCAGCATTATCAGCATGCGGAAGCGGCAACAGCAGCAAAAATGAAGGTGATACGAATCAGAAGCCGGAAGAAACAAATAAGCAGGCTGATGAAAAATTAAGTGTTGTAACCAGCATTTATCCGATATATTTTATAGCAACTGAAATTGGCGGAGAGCATGTGGATGCTGTAAATTTAATTCCAACAGGCATCGATCCGCATGATTGGACACCAAAAAGCAAGGAGCTGAAAGCAGCCTCAGATGCGGCTTTATTTCTTTATCATGGGGCAGAGCTAGAAGGCTGGGTGGATGGCTTTCTAAAAGGATTGTCGAAGGACAGCAAAGTGATTACAAAGGTAGTGAGTGAAGGGATAGACTTGATTGCCGGCGAGCATGAGGAAGAGGGCGAGGAGGAGCATGATCATCATGAACATGCGGAGGAGGCCGAGCACGACGACCATTCCGGCCATCACCATGAGATCGATCCTCATACATGGGTGAGCCCGAAATCTGCCCTAATCATCGCGCAAAATGTGAAAAACAGCTTAATTGAGGCTGATCCTGAGCATACTGATTATTACGAGCAAAATTATGCTTCACTGCATGATAAGCTGCTTCATCTCGATAAGCAGTATGAGGAAAAGCTGGGTCAGGCGCCGCAAAAAAACATAGTCGTTTCTCATCAGGCTTTTGGTTATCTGGCAAGAGATTACGGACTTAAGCAGGTTGCAATTATGGGGCTTAATCCCGAAGCTGAGCCGCTCGCACAGGACATATTGAATATTGCAAAGTTTGTTAAAGAACATAATGTGAAATATATTTTCTTTGAAGAGCTCGTATCGGACCAGCTGGCAAAAATGCTGGCTTCTGAAGCAAAAGTCGATACTATGGTATTGAATCCGCTGGAAGGTTTGACAAAAGAGCAACAAAAATCAGGTGAAAATTATTTGACATTAATGGAGCGCAACTTGCAAAATTTAGTTCAAGCATTACAATAGATTATGGTATACGAATCGTAACGGAGCTTTTTAAGGCTCCGTTTTCACTATTAAGGGGTGAAGAAATGGAAGGAGACGCATATATTTCGCCTGCAGATGCATATTGTCATCGGGATGTTATTTCGGTGCAGAACGTATCTTTTGCCTATCAAAATAAAACGGTTCTCTCCAATGTCAGCTTTAATGTAAAAGAAAGAGATTTTATTGGGTTAATTGGTACGAATGGAGCAGGCAAGACGACATTGCTGCGCATGATTGTTGGCCTATTAAAGCCGGCCTCTGGACAAATTACGCTGTTTGGCGAGCCAGTAGAACGCTTTAAGCAGTGGGGCAGAATTGGTTATGTGCCGCAAAAAAATAATCTCAATCCATTGTTTCCCGCTACAGTTAAGGAAGTTGTTTTATCTGGTTTAAATGGAGCGAAAAATAAATCCAAATCGGATCAATTGATGTGCAATGATGCACTTGAAGCGATGGATATCGTCAATCTGGCTGAAAAAAAGATAGGGCAGTTGTCCGGCGGCCAGCAGCAGCGCGTCTTTCTTGCGCGGGCTTTAATTAATAACCCATCTCTGCTCATATTGGATGAGCCTACCGTCGGTATCGATGCCGAAACACAGGAGAGCTTCTTTCATATGATCAAGCATATGCATCAGCATCATAATATGACTTTTTTAATGGTTTCTCATGATATGGATATGATTAGAGGCTATTTGGGCCAGCAGCCAGCCTCCGAAGCGGGCAAGCTGAAATTTTATATTAAACATTCGCATGAGACGCAGGATTGTGTTGAAACTAATATTGCGCATAGCTTGAAAGAGCTTAGAGAGCGAATTGTTGGCGAGAAAGAGGTTGTGCAGGTTGGAAATTTTAACTAGTGAGTTTTTTCAACGAGCACTGATTGGCGGAATTTTGATTGGGATAACCGCTCCGCTGATGGGGATGTTTCTCGTGCTGCGGCGGTTGTCGATGATTGGGGATACGTTGTCGCACGTCGCTATAGCTGGGGTAGCTCTTGGATTTATTATGCAAGTATATCCGATTATGATGGGACTCATATTTGCAATTATCGCTTCGTTTGCCATTGAAAAGCTGCGCAAGGCGTATAAAACTTATGCGGAGCTTTCGCTGGCGATTATTATGTCTGGAGGGATCGGGCTGGCTTCGCTGCTATTCACTTCGGGCAGAGGAATGAAAATGAACGTAAGCAGTTATTTGTTTGGCAGCATTTATACGCTTAACAGTACAGATTTGTACGTTATTGGCGGAGTGACGGCTGCTGTATTGATTGCGATCTTCTCGCAAATGAAAAAGCTGTTCCTCATTACATTTGATGAGGAGGCTGCTTCTGTAAGCGGCTTGCCAGTGCGTTTCTACAATGTTATGATTAGCGTGCTCACTGCCCTTGTTATTAGTGTTGCGATCAAGATTGTAGGTGCTTTGCTTGTGTCGGCTTTGCTTACTATTCCTGCAGCCTGCAGCTTGCTCGTAGCCCGCAGCTTCAAACAAAGCATTGTGATGGTTATCATTATTGGTGAAATAGCGGTTATCGGCGGTTTAATGATCGCGGGTGTTTGGAATTTAGCGCCTGGCGGTACAGTTGTCCTTTTATTGATTGCAATTCTGCTGCTGCTTCTAGTATTTCGTAAAGGTGTAAGATTTGGCAACTAAGCAATTAGAGGTGATTATAAATGGCTGACATTACGATATGGCTGGCGCTGGGCGCCGGTTTTGCATCTTTTATTTCTCCTTGCGTCCTTCCCTTGTATCCATCATACTTGTCATACATAACAGGCATTTCGGTTACAGAGATAAAGGATAATCAGCTTCCCGCTCAAAAACGAATGATTACTATGACTCATACCCTTGTTTTTTTAATCGGGTTTAGTACGGTATATTATGCGCTCGGTTATGGAGCAAATGTGTTTGCAGATTTTTTCAGCGAATACGACAAGCTGATCAGACAGCTTTCCTCTATCCTTATTGTGTTAATGGGTTTATTTTTACTAGGCATTTTTCAACCAAAGATGCTTTTGAAGGAAAGAAGAATGAACTTAATTCCGAAAAAAGTGAATTATGTAAGCTCATTTGTATTCGGACTTGGCTTCTCAGCCGGCTGGACACCTTGTACAGGCCCTGCATTAACTGCTATATTAGGATTAGCAGCTTCATCGCCAGGAACTTGGTTTCAGCTGACGACGGCTTATGCCGCCGGCTTCTCAATCCCGTTTTTTATTTTAGCTTTCTTTATCGGACCATCGCGCTGGATTTTGAAATATTCTTCAACCGTAATGAAAGTTGGCGGCGGTTTAATGATATTGATGGGTATATTGCTGTTTACGGATCAGATGACCAAAATTACTATTTGGTTGAATTTGATTACGCCTGAATGGCTGAAATTTTAAATTTGCTTGCTGGAAGGCAAGCTATTACGGTTAGGAGGTCTTACATTGCCGACTCCAAGCATGGAAGACTATTTGGAGCGCATTTATAAGCTTATTGATGAGAAGGGCTATGCGCGCGTATCTGATATTGCAGAAGGGTTAGAAGTTCATCCTTCATCCGTTACGAAGATGATTCAAAAGCTTGATAAAGGCAGCTATTTGATTTATGAGAAGTACCGCGGCCTTGTGCTTACGAATAAGGGCAAGAAAATGGGCAAGAGGCTGATGGAGCGCCATCAGCTTCTCGAATCTTTCTTGACGATGATCGGTGTACAGGAAGAAAACATATATGCCGACGTTGAAGGCATTGAGCACCATTTAAGCTGGGAC
Source organism: Paenibacillus sp. GXUN7292 (assembly GCF_050864975.1). Lineage (NCBI taxonomy): Bacteria > Bacillati > Bacillota > Bacilli > Caryophanales > Paenibacillaceae > Paenibacillus > Paenibacillus sp. GXUN7292. Next base: position 168,535 of record NZ_JBOZWO010000005.1, read on the forward strand.
TCGATTACTTGCATCGAAACGCTGGTGCAATACTTTGAGAGAGACCCTGTTCGCTTGGAGGAGCTTCGCGCCATACGCGAAGAGATGGACAATGAGTAGCTTAGCAAACAAAAAAGAAACCGTGCAGGCCATATAGTAGGCCGTACGGTTTCTTTTTTTGAAATATAAGAAAGTATCAGCTTTGCATTCTTATACCTGTCCTTATAATTCATCGGTAAACGCGCCTGTCCAAAGGACGGCGGAGCCGTTTATCCTTGATTAATGATACTTGGGCTTGTCGTCGTCCTCTTTCCCGCCGTCAATAACGTGAAAAGGCACTGTTTTGGAGCGTGGACGGCTTTGCTGAGGCTTAGCAGAAGTTTTCGGGTTAATGACATATGTGCGATTCCCCGATTTCGCTCCTTTTCTCCAGGCAGCAGGCGGATACTTATAAAGCAGAAAAATACCGCCGATGATCAGCAACGGGAGCAAGAAGTTCAACGGATTAAAAATTAGCTCAACAACTACTCCGATAATAATAAGCAGCATGATTATAACTACTAGACTGTTCCAACCTTTTGGCCATCTCATAAAAATTCACGTCCTTCTAGCCATTTTGTGAAATGTTTTTATTCAATTGCGAATCAAGCTCACGCATTCTATTAAAGGAAGCTATGGACACTTCGACCTGATCGTCATGCGGCTCTTTCGTAGTAAGCAGCTGAAGCCACAAGCCAGGATACCCTAAATAACGAAGCAATGGGATTTCACGCATAGCGTTCGTTAATCTTAATACTTCATAAGAAATACCCAGTACAACGGGCAGTAGAAGTATTCTGATGTACACTCTTTCCCAAATCGATTGCCAATCAAAGATCGGCAAGGAATAAATGACGACTCCGACGATAACGGTAAATACGATAAAGCTTGAACCGCAGCGATAATGCAGGCGGCTGTACTTTTGCACATTGGACACGGTCAGCTCTTCGCCAGCCTCATAGGCGCTTATGACTTTATGCTCAGCACCGTGATACTGAAATAAACGCTTAATGATAGGTGTTAATGAGATGAAATACAAGTAAGCCAGTAAAAAAATAATTTTAATAAGACCTTCTAATAAGTTATGAACTATTTTGCTTTCAAATACGTTAGTAAATAACAATTCTTCTACTGCAGCAGGTGCGGCAGTAAAAATCAATTTCCCGAATATGAAGGACAGCACGCCGGCAGCCGCTACGCTTATAATCATGCCTGTGCTGAAGCCGCTTTTTGATTTTTCTTCTTTCTGCTTAAGCTTCTCGCGCTCTTCCTCGGACAGGTTTTCGTTCTCATCCTCCGCATATTGCTCCATGGAAAAATTCAAATGCTGGGAGCCCTTAGCGCTTGATTCAATAATTCCTACAACACCTCGTAGAAAAGGAACCTTTTTTAATGGCTGCAGCCAACGGCTCGATGTCCGAGGCAGCTCGTAAAATACGATTTCTTTGTTTTTTCTTCGAACCGCTGTTACATTGACATGCTTCCCTTGAAACATGACGCCTTCTATAACAGCTTGTCCGCCATATATGTTACGTGGATCCTGCGACAAGTGACGTTCACCTTCCTGTTAATAGCTTAATTAATAATATCTATTGTACTTGATTAGACATTCAAATGCCAACGCTCATATCTCGGTTACTTTCAAAATATTTGACACATACTACAAGAGGATAAGGTTGGAATAAGGAGGCAATGGCAGCGATGGCGAAGAGAAAGCCGAATAATCATAGCAGTGGAGCAGTGCAAAATAAAACTAACCCGTATCTGTATGCGCTGTTTATTGGTTTTTTTGCAGGTGTAATTTGGGGCGTTGTACGATGGATGTTTTATGGATTGAAGTTTACAAAGGAGCTGCCAGGCTACTGGCTGGAGCCGTTTTTTCAGAACAGTTTTTTAAAGACATACTGGGGTGCTGTAGCCGGAATCGGCAGCTTTATTGTTTTTTCTATTGCTGCTGCTTTTATCTATAAAATCGTGCTGCATAAGTTCAAAGGGGCATGGCCGGGAGTCATTTACGGCTTTGTGTGGTGGTTTATAATTTTTGTTCTAATTGGGCCTTGGCTGAAAATGACGACTGTTATAACGAAGGTAGGCTGGGAGACCTTGTCGGCAGAGCTTTGCATATGCCTGTTATGGGGTTCTTTCATTGGCTATTCCATTTCTTTCGAGCTCAATGATGAAGCTTCGAGAGAGCCGGCGCGTGCCAATAAAGACAGCAACAGATAATTACTTCTCAAGTGGCGGTTATTTGTGGTAAAATGTCTAGTGTCTTAATGCGCAGTATTTAATATTTTGCCAGAGGGGTGCAGTTATGCGTAAAATCGCTGTATTTAATGGACCAAACTTAAATATGCTAGGGATACGAGAGCCTGGTATATACGGCAGCGAAACACTGTCCTCTATTGAAGAGATGCTCAAGGAGCATGCAGCTGCGCTTGACGTCGAGCTTCATTTCTTTCAGACAAACCACGATGGCGCAATGATTGATGCGATACATGCTGCTTTCGGCAAGCTGGACGGTATTATCATGAATCCAGGAGCGTGGACGCATTATAATTACGCGATAAGAGACGCGCTAACCACAGTTAATCTTCCAGTTATTGAAGTGCACTTGTCCAATATACATAAACGGGAAGCATTCAGGCATCATTCTGTTGTAGCTCCTATTGCTGTTGGCCAAATCGCAGGTCTTGGCTCTTATGGGTATGTACTTGCTCTTGACGCGATGGTTCGTTTGCTGGGCGAGAATGACAACTAAAAAGTTGCGTATGAAAGGATGAAGGCAATGACAATCGAGCGTGTTCATAAATTACGTCAGTTAATGGAACAAAAAGGTATACAAGCTATGCTGATCAGCAGCAGCGTGAACCGCCGTTACGTAAGCGGCTTTACCGGTTCATCTGGAATGGTTCTTGTTACTGGGACGGCTCAGTTTGTTATTACTGATTTTCGATATCGTACACAAGCACCGTTACAATCGCCGCAATTTGCAATTGTCGAGCATGGCGCGATTATGATGAACGCAGTTTTAGAGCTTTTGAATCAAGAATCGATTAAAGAGCTTGCGTTCGAACAGGATCATGTTACGTATAGTGATTATTTAATGTGGTCTAAGCTGCTTCAGGACATTAACCTGAAGCCGGCATCAGGCCTTGTAGAGCAGCTGCGAATGATTAAAGATGAGCAGGAGCTGCAAATTATGCAGGAGGCAGCTGATCTGGCTGACCGCACCTTTGCCTACATTCAGCGTTTAGTTCAGCCTGGCATGAAGGAATCGGATTTGGCGCTTGAGATGGAAGTGTTTATGCGCAGCAATGGCGCTACCTCATCATCCTTTGATACGATTGTCGCATCAGGTGAGCGCTCTGCTTTGCCGCATGGCGTTGCAAGCGACAGAATAATTGGCAGCAATGAATTTGTGAAATTTGACTTTGGCGCTTATTACAAAGGGTATTGCTCTGATATTACGAGAACAGTAGTCGTCGGAAAGCCGACAGCCAAGCATATTGAAATTTATAATATTGTGCTTGAAGCCCAGCTTCATGCCCTCGCTCATATCAAGCCTGGCATGACTGGTAAAGAGGCGGATGCGCTTGCTCGTGATGTTATAAACAAATATGGCTACGGCGATTTGTTCGGCCATAGCACTGGACATGGCCTTGGCATGGAAATTCATGAAGCGCCAAGATTATCGATGCTTTCAGATACGATTTTAACCCCCGGCATGACTGTAACGGTAGAACCTGGTATTTACGTTCCCGGCTTTGGCGGCGTACGCATTGAGGATGACATCGTTATTACGGATTCCGGTATTAAAATATTAACCTCATCCACAAAGGATCTTATTACTTTGGGATAGGAACAATTTATTCAGGAGGGAATCAGTAATGATTTCAGTTAATGATTTTAAAACAGGCTTGACAGTCGAAGTTGATAACGAGATTTTTACAGTTCTTGATTTTCAACACGTAAAACCAGGCAAGGGCGCAGCGTTTGTACGCTCCAAGCTGAAAAACCTGCGTAATGGCAACACTGTGGAAAAAACGTTCCGTGCTGGCGAAACGATTGGTCGTGCCATTATTGAAAACCGCGAGGTACAATATTTGTACAACTCCGGCTCTGAATATACATTTATGGATAATGAAACGTATGATCAGTTCAATCTTGACAGAGATCAACTAGAGTGGGAGCTTAATTTCCTGAAGGAAAATATGAACGTTCATATTTCCAGCTATAATGGAGAAATTCTTGGCATTCAGATGCCAAACAGCGTAGAGCTTGCAGTGACAGAAACTGAGCCAGGCGTAAAAGGAAATACAGCGCAGGGCGCTACGAAAAATGCTACTCTTGAAACGGGCCTTACTGTGCAAGTGCCGCTTTTCATCAACGAAGGTGACGTATTGCTTATTGATACAAGAGAAGGCAAATACATTTCCAGAGCCTAGTAATCATACAATTTCTTACGGGCATTCCAAAAGAACATTGGAGCACCCTCAGCAAGAAAAAAAGGCTTGAGAAAAACCACGGAGCTAAGAAGCGGCTTGTTGTTTCCGCTTAGCCCCGTGGTTTTTGCGTCTTAAGTGATCTTTTGAGCTGAAGTTGGTGAGGGATGCCCTCGCTATTGCCTTCAATAAAACGATTGACCAGCTAGGAATACTGTCGATTACGATTATGTTAATAAGTATCGTATCCAAGAACTAGGGAGCTGTGCTATAATAGTAAGTTGTATATAAATGTCGGGTTTGGGGAGTGAATCAGCTTTGTCTTTGATTGTGATGAAATTTGGCGGCAGCTCTGTAGGTACGCCTGAGAGAATGCAGCTTGTAGCAAAGCGAATTATTGAAAGGCAGCAAGAGGGCAATGAGATTATCGTAGTCGTGTCTGCAATGGGAGATACGACGGATGATTTGATTGATCAATCCAAACAGCTAAATGCGAATCCTCCCGCTCGCGAGATGGATATGCTTTTGTCTGTTGGGGAACAAATTTCAATTTCCTTGCTATCGATGACGATCCATCAGCAAGGCCATTCTGCTGTATCATTTACAGGATGGCAGGCAGGTATGATTACAGAGAAAGAGCATGGCAAGGCAAAAATTAAAAAAATTGATCCGCATCGCGTAATAACCGCTGTCAAGAATGGATCAATTGCGATTGTGGCGGGCTTTCAAGGCATGAGTGAGGATGGAGAAATTACTACACTCGGACGCGGCGGCTCGGATACAACAGCAGTTGCTTTGGCAGCAGAGGTTGGCGCTGACGCATGTGAAATATATACAGATGTAGACGGCGTATATTCAACTGATCCGCGTGTTGTAAAACGCGCCCGCAAGCTTGACAATATTTCCTATGATGAAATGCTGGAGCTTGCAAACCTTGGAGCAGCAGTCCTGCATCCAAGAGCTGTAGAATATGCTAAACATAATAATGTGAAGCTGGTTGTACGATCAAGCTTTACACACAATGAAGGAACAGTTGTGAGGGAGGAAGCAATAATGGAGCAAGGGGTAGTCGTTAGCGGCATTGCTTTTGATAAAAATGTAGCTCGTATCAGCATTTTAGGAGTTGAGGATGAGCCGGGAGTACTGGCGCATGTGTTCGGCGCGCTGGCTGATAACGGCATTGATGTTGATATTATTGTGCAAAGCGGCGTTCAGGATGGAAAAGCTGATTTCTCCTTTACTTTGTCGAGAAACGATGTAGACAAGGCGCTTCAAGTTATTGAATCCATCCGTGAAACAGTGACGCATCGTGAAGCTACCTCTGATGATAATTTGGTGAAGGTTTCTATCGTTGGCGCTGGCATGGTGAGCAACCCTGGCGTTGCAGCCAAAATGTTCGCTACGATTTCTTCACTCGGCGTAAGCATCAAAATGGTCAGCACATCTGAAATTAAATGCTCCTGCGTAATTGCCCCGGATAAATTGTCTGAGGTAGTTATTGCACTGCATACGGCATATGGTCTTGATGCTGAAACTGAAGTATTTGTCGGCGGTCCTAAAGAAAGAAGATAGTTGAAGCAAGTCAGTCAGCTCGGAACTCATAGATTTGATCATAAAAATTAATATAACACCTCGTTTGTCAGCTTAGCTGGCAGTCGAGGTGTTTTTTAATTGATTTTTGGGTGTGCGAACAGCTTTGTATGTTTTTTCGTACCAACGAGTGCCGCACGGGTCACGATAGAGGCATTTTGTACGTTTTTTCGTACAAACAGGTACAGCACTATTGTCTGGTTGTCGTAATCGTTTCGTATGGATTAAAGCGAATAAGCTTGTTATCCAATAATAGCGGCACATCGTCAAGCACATCTGTTTGCGAGCAGGCAATAACATCTGCCTCTTGACCGGAACGCAGCAGTCGCTTTCCGCATTTGCTTTGCCTAAGCACATCCTCTGCTTGATTTTCATAATGCTTGTAAAGCGCCAGCATAGCATGACCGAGGTCATCTAGCACGACAGGCTCAGCCAATCCGCCGGACATAAGCGAATCAATAAGCATTCCGGCACAATAGCCGTCCTCGATGGCAAACTGATCCTGATGGCCGGCGCAAAAGATAACAACATCACGATTAAGCAGCTTCAGCGTCTCGGCTGCAGCCTGCACGTTCAGTAAAGATACGGCGATTAAATAATCGGATCGCATTGCTTTTTTTATCGCTCTTGTGCCATTCGTTGTCGTAATAATCATTCTGCGGTTAAGTAATTTTTGCTGTGTCAGCTCGGTAGGCGAATTGCCAAGCTCGAAGCTGGCTATTTTTCGTCCGAACCTTTCACCGGCGAGTATATCGTTATCCAGCTTCATCTGTCTGGCTTCCATTACCGTTTCTACAGGAACGACACTTTCGGCTCCCAATGATAAAGCTGCTGCAATCGTGCTTGTAGCTCTCAGCACATCTATTACGGCAACTGACTTAAAAGGAAAATAAGCTGCGCTAGCCTCATTAACATGCGATATCACTTGAATTTCCATTTGGATCACAGTCCCTTTTGTATGATGCATATGACCATTTATTTCATACATCATATGCCTAATTTTTAGGCATGTGTGCAGCATGATATGTAGACGAGCCTGCATATACATAATTATGAGGATGGAAAGGAGGGAAGCCAATGATTAATAAAATTGTCCTGACTATGGGTTCCTTGCGTATTTTTTCCGGCATGATTGAAATTGCGGCCGCATTGCTGATCCTTCGCTGGAACAGCATTGATCGGGCATTAGTCATTAATTCATCACTGGCTCTGGTTGGGCCGCTTATTTTGATTACTACGACGACAGTCGGCTTGGTAGGGTTATCTGACAAGCTGTCTGCTTCCAAATTTTTATGGGTAGCCGCAGGTGTAACCTGCTTAATGATCGGTATATTGAAAAAATGATAGAGCCCGACTCTAGCAAAATAAAAATAACGTATAAGCAGCTCCAAGACATATTTTCAAAAGACAAGCATACAATGGGAACTACGCAACAATCATCCGGGAGTGATGGCTTATGCTGGCGCAGGTCGCGCATTTATTGCCGCAAGAGATGAGAGCTTTGCTTGAAAAGCTACCAAAGGATATTCAAACGGATTTAGAAGAAATAAGAATAAGAGAAGGCAGGCCGCTTGAAATCGGCTATAGAGGTCAGTCGAGACTAGTTGCGAAGGACGGGCTAGTGGCCTGGACGAGTGACGAAGCGTTTATTCCGGCTAGCGAGCACTGCCGAATGTTGCTAGAGCGAATAACTAATTATTCGCTGTATGCGATGGAGGAGGAGCTGCGCCGGGGGTATATTACAGTATCGGGCGGACACCGAATTGGACTCGCGGGCAGAACAGTGCTGGATCAGGGAAGCGTGAAAGGAATTCGCGACATCGGAGCTTTTAATATAAGGATCGCTAGAGAGGTTATAGGAGCAAGCAAGTCATTGCTGCCAGCGCTTATTGATACGAAGAGGCGCACCTTAAGCTCGACGCTGATCATTGCTCCGCCACAGCAAGGCAAAACAACGATTATACGAGATCTGGCGAGATCGATAAGCTACGGCTATTGGCAAACGCCTGAAAGCCGCGGCTGGCCAGGCAGAAAAGTCGGCATCGTCGATGAACGGTCAGAAATAGCAGCATGTGTAAAAGGCATCCCGACCTTTGATGTAGGTCCGAGGACAGATGTTATGGACGCTTGCCCAAAGGCGGAAGGAATGATGATGCTGCTGCGCTCCATGTCGCCAGAGGTGCTTATTGCTGACGAAATCGGCCGCATTGAGGATGGCGCAGCTATAACAGAGGCGGCTCATGCCGGTGTTAATGTTATTGCCACTGCTCATGCCTATGATTTCAACGAAGCGGTTGGCAGGCCTGTTCTGTACAAGCTGCTTAAGGAAGGAGCCTTCTCGCTGGTTGTGCAGCTAAGAAGAACAACGGACGGCATATCGCATCAGGTGGCCAAAACAGCGGACATAATGAACCAGCCTTCGCGCAGCTATGAAGCAGGGTTAACAAGATGGTAAAGCTGATCGGTGCTTTGTTCGTACTGTTTGCAGGCACGATGATCGGCTTTCAGCAGGCTGCAAAATTCGCTGAAAGACCGCGTCAATTGCGACAGCTTGTTCATATGCTGCAAAGACTGATTACAGAAATAAGCTACGGCTATACACCCCTGCCAGAGGCATTGAAGCGCGCAGCAGGAATTGGGAAAGGCCCAATAGCCGCTATGTTTGCAGAAGCAGCGAAAGGCCTTTTGTCCGGAAGCGAGCAATCCTTTGAGCAGCATTGGAAAACGGCCATTGATGAATATTGGGGCCACACTTGTATGCGGAGCAACGAACAGGCTGTACTATACAGGCTTGGCACATCGCTTGGCATAAGCGATGCAAACGATCAAATTAAGAACTTGCAGCTCGCAATCGATCAAATCAAGCTTGAAGAGCAGGCTGCAAGGGAGGAGCAAGGGAAGTATGAAGCGATGTGGAAAAGCCTAGGGGTATTAACCGCTGTGCTCATTATTATTTTAATGATGTAAGAGGGTGCCTGCGTTGATGAATATGGATGTGAGCGCAATATTTCAGATTGCCGGCATTGGCATCATTATTGCGATGATTCACTCAGTGCTGAAGCAGATGGGAAAAGAGGACATGGCGCATTGGGTCACTTTAATCGGATTTGTCGTCGTTTTATTTATGGTAGTCCGCTTGTTAAACGATCTTTTCCAGGAAATTAAAACTATTTTTTTGTTCCAGTAGGTGAGCAGTGTGGAAATGATTCAGATCGTTGGGCTTGGCATTATTGCCACCGTATTGATCATCGTAATAAGGGAACAAAAACCGATGTTTGCTTTTTTGCTTGCTTCTTTTACAGGGCTGTTCATTTTATTATTCGTAATTGGAAAGATAGAGGCAGTTATTGCGGTTATTGAGGATCTGGCCAATCGCTCGGGCATTCCATCCATTTACCTGAAGACGATTTTGAAAATAATCGGGATTGCCTATATTGCAGAATTCGGGGCGCAAATTGTACGGGATGCTGGTCAGGAGGGGATAGCTTCCAAAATAGAGTTCGCAGGGAAAGTTTTTATACTCGTCATGGCCATTCCGATTATTAGCGTTATCGTAGAAACGATACTCGGATTGCTGCCGGACGGGGGTGGGTGACATGCTTTTGGAGAAGGATTTTCAAAAAAGAAAAATACTTTTCTGCTTGCTTGGGATGGCATTTTTGTTCGTTATGTTGCTTCCTATGGGAGGAATATATGCAGATTCCGGCAAACAGCCGCTGAACGAAACAGAAAGCATTCCAGTATCCTCGCCCAAGCAGCAAATCGAAGAGCTGGACATCAGCGCAGTTGAATCCTATTGGAATAAACTGGGGAGCGAGTACGGCGGTTTTTTTCCGGATCGACATATTCCAAGCTTTATGGAAATGCTGATGCCTGGCGGCGAAGGCTTGAAGCTTTCGCAAATGGTGCAAGGGCTGCTGCGTTATTTATGGCATGAAGTGCTATACAATGGCAAGCTGCTCGTCACAATCGTTATGCTGACTGTTTTTAGTATGGTGCTCGAAACGCTGCAGAGTGCTTTTGAGAGAAATACAGTAAGCAAGGTTGCATATTCGATCACGTACATGGTGCTCCTAATTATTGCGGTCAACAGCTTTTACGTAGCTATTGGTTATGCCAAGGATTCCATTCAGAGCATGATTCAATTTATGCTCGCCATGGTTCCGCTGTTGCTCACACTGCTTGCCTCCATGGGCAGCATTGTAACGGTATCTATTTTGCATCCGCTAATTATTATGATGATACACGTCGTTGGAACTGTCATTTATACCGTTGTTTTTCCTCTATTATTTTTCTCTGCTGTCCTGCATATTGCGAGCGCTTTGTCGGACAAGTATAAAGTAACACAGCTGGCTAATTTGCTCAGATCGATTGGGGTAAGCATTTTAGGCGTACTGCTGGCTATATTTCTAGGGGTTATATCGGTACAGGGTGCAACAGGAGCAGTTACAGACGGGGTTACGGTGCGCACAGCCAAGTATGTAACAGGCAATTTTATTCCAGTGGTAGGTAAAATGTTTTCAGATGCGGCTGATACAGTTATATCCGCTTCGATGATCGCGAAAAATGCGGTAGGAATAGCAGGCGTCATTATTATTTTATTTCTTAGCGCATTTCCCGCAATAAAAATATTAACATTGGCCTTAATCTATTATATCGCTGCAGCTGCCATGCAGCCGCTTGGCTCTTCGCCCATCGTCACCTGCCTGCAAACGATCGGAAAAACGATGATTTACGTGTTTGCTTCGCTGGCAGCTGTAAGCCTTATGTTTTTTTTGGCAGTAACCATTATATTGACGGCTGGCAATGCGGCAATGATGGCGAGATAGCTTTGCGGCAGGCAGGCGCACTTAGGGGGGAGTGAATTGACCTCATGGCTGGTTGAATGGCTTCGCAATATTATAGCTGTTATCCTGCTGGCAGTGATTGTAGATATGCTGCTGCCGAATAAAACGATGCAGCGCTATGCAAGACTGGCGATTGGCTTAATTATTTTGCTGACGATCTTATCGCCGATTTTAAATCTTCTGAAGCAGGATGTCGGCAAGAAGCTGGAGGAGAGTGTGAAAATATGGGATCAGCGATCGATCGAAAAGGGTATCAAAATGCCTACGCTTGAAGATATTCAAAAAAAAGGGGAAGCTTTGCAAAAAAAATACCAATCTGACGCCTTGTCATTAACCGAGCAAACGATCGAGCAGGCCATGCTTGAGCAGCTGGAGCAGCAAATTGATCAGGAAATTTTATCGGTTTCTGTACAGCTGGAGCTGCATGACAGCAGCGATGCACATGCCAAAATCGAGCAGGTAGTCGTAACGGTCAGACAGCCACAGCAGGGGGCCGAGAATGCAATCGAAGGGAACGGTGGAAGCAAGGCAAGCGGAGAGACAGATATTACAGCTATTGCCCCGATCGCGCCCATCAAGCCTGTTGAAATTGCGATAAAAGAATTATCCTCATCTATTGATGTGACTGATGCAAATCAAGGGATGGAGAATGCGGAAGCGGCAGAGAAAAATGAGCATTTTCCTGACGCAGAGCTGGAGAAGCAAATCAAAAGGATGATTTCAACCCGATGGGAGGTGAATGAGCGGCTAGTCATAATTAAAGCTTTAGCTTAAGCATCAGCTCGAGTTTGGAATGGTACAGGAAGGGAGAGATAGCATTGTGGCCAAGTGGCTGGAGCGTATTGAAAAAGCGATAGGTGGCGGACCAGGCGGGCCAAAGCGAGTGCGTTCACTTCGCCTATTGCTCATCATTGGCGGAGTAGGTGCGGCGCTTATGCTGCTTAACTCTTTCCTGCCATTTAAACCGGTAGAGCGTTATGCGGAGCAGGAGACTGTGCCGCCGGAAACTTCTGAGGCATGGTCCAAGCAAGACACGTCAGGCTCTATGTTTGAAGCTTATGAGCATCCGATCGAAAATCGCCTGAAGGACATACTGGAGCAAATCGTTGGTGTAGGCAAGGTGGATGTGCTAGTTACGATTGATTCTACAGAGGAAATTGTAATCGCAAGCGCCATTTCAGAGTCTCAGCAAATCACGGATGAAAATACTGGGAACGGCGGCAGGCGGCATATTACTTCCGTAACAAAGAACGGGCAAATTGTTTTGCATGAGGTATCAGGCGACAGCAAGCCAATTGTTACCAAGACGATAAATCCTCGAATAAGAGGCATTCTCATCGTTGCCAGCGGCGCAGAAAACGCGACAGTCAGGAAGCTGATCACACAAGCGGTTGAACGCGGCGTTAATATAGCTGTAAATCGAATTTCTGTAGTACCTAGAAAACAATAATGAACTTATTTTGGGAGGGTAAACGAAAATGAATACAAAAAGACAAACAATATGGCTAGTGTCGATGCTCAGTTTAATGGTGGTGCTGTCCGCGTATTACTTGTTTACACAGGATACCAGTGATAATAAAGCGTTAACGGACAACGGCAATCCCAAAGGCGAAGTAACGGAGGTTGCAGGCGAGAACGATAAAACGATTGTGAATAATGATGAGCTGAATGAAGAAATACTTGCAAAGATTGAACGTGAAGGCATTTTGCAGGGCGGCATTTTCGATAATTTGCAAACGAAGCGCGATCAGTACTTGGATTCTGAATATGACCGCATTTTGTCCTCGATAACTAATTCAGGTGACAGCAATGAGGAAGTAACAGCAGCCTTTGCTGAGCTGCAAAAATTTGAAGACAATGCATCAAAGATTAAATCGCTTGAAGATAAGCTGATGGAAAAATACGATGTGGCACATATCGACCAAACAGAGGATGTTTTGAACATCGTCGTCTCCAGCAGCAATATGAATAAAAGCGAGGCAGCTGAAATTATAGAAGAAGTAATGAGCGTCATGGCTGTAAAGCCTAATCAAGTATCTGTCCAATACGTGCCGTAAAGATCAGAATTGCAGCTAGCGGGGCATAAGCTTTGAGTGGTTTGGCTGAATGCCGGACAGCTCAAAGCTTTTTATTTTGTCCCAGCTCAAATAAATGCTATACTCTTTTATATTTCAAAAAGAATCGCTGCGCGTTTTTGGCTATGGGCTCTGCTGTTTCTAGGTGAAATATATATTTTAAAAAATGATTCGTGTTCTTCCGTATTTATGTTATAATGTGTTACGTTATGTGAATAAGAGGAGTGATTACGTTCATGTTTAAATTGAGCGAGATTAAAGAATTGATCAAGCTAGTCGATCAAACATCCGTTCAGGAGTTGGAAATTGAAAATGAAGGAGCACGTCTGCTTATCCGCAAGCCTGGAAAAACAGAAGTTTTAAATGTTCAAACTGCTCCAATTACGCATACATACACGCAAGCCCCTGCAGTGGCAGCTCCGCAGCCGATAGCAGAAGCTGTAATCCAGCCAAGCGCAGCAGCGCCGGAAGCATCCGCCAAGGATAACTTGCATCGCATTGTATCTCCTATGGTAGGAACTTTTTATGCAGCGCCATCACCTGAAGCGCCTGCTTTTGTCAAGGTTGGCGATCGCGTAAATGATAAGAGTGTCGTTTGTATTCTTGAGGCAATGAAGTTGATGAATGAGCTGGAAGCTGAAGTGAACGGCGAAATTGTTGAGGTATTAGTTTCTAACGGCCAGCTCGTTGAATTTGGCCAGCCGCTCTTCCTTGTTAAGGCGGACTAACTAATCTCCCCAATTCAATTGGGAAATTGTCGTTTGAAAGGGGTTCCTACGTGAAATTCCAAAAAATATTAATTGCGAATCGCGGCGAAATCGCAGTTCGAATTATTCGCGCTTGCCGTGAATTAGGCATTAGTACTGTTGCTGTTTATTCTGAAGCGGATAAAGATTCCTTGCATGTCAAGCTTGCAGATGAAGCTTATTGCATCGGTCCGACACCATCGAAGGACAGCTATTTGAATTTAACTAACATTATGAGTGTTGCTACATTAACAGAATGTGATGCGATTCATCCGGGCTATGGATTCTTGGCTGAAAATGCTGATTTTGCAGAAATTTGCGAGTCATGCAACATTACATTTATAGGACCATCGCCGGAAGCGATCAGCAAAATGGGTGATAAATCAGTTGCTAAATCGACGATGAAGGAAGCTGATGTGCCGATCATTCCAGGTTCAGACGGTTTGATTGAGGATATTGATGAAGCGATTAAAGTAGCTCGCGAAATCGGCTACCCTGTCATTATTAAAGCGACTGCAGGCGGCGGCGGCAAAGGAATTCGCATCGCTGAGAACGAAGAGTCGCTAGTTTCTCAAATTACGACTGCGCAGCAGGAAGCGCAAAAAGCTTTCGGCAATGCCGGCGTATATTTGGAGAAGTATTTAACCGGCATGAAGCATGTCGAGATTCAAATTGTAGCTGACAAGCATGGCAACGCCGTGCATCTGTTCGAGCGCGATTGCTCTGTGCAGCGCAGACGCCAGAAGCTGATTGAAGAGGCGCCTTGCCCAATCATGACGCCTGAGCTTCGCGAGCGCATGGGACAAGCTGCCGTACGCGCGGCACTGGCTGTGGAATATTCCGGAGCAGGCACACTTGAGTTTTTGCTGGGCCCAGACAATCAGTTTTATTTTATGGAAATGAATACCCGAATTCAGGTTGAGCATCCGGTAACCGAGATGATCACCAATGTTGATCTCATAAAGGAAATGATTTCAATTGCTGAAGGCGAACCATTATCCTTCAGTCAAGAGGATTTGAAAATAAACGGCTGGTCTATTGAATGCCGCGTAAATGCAGAGGATTCTGAGCGTAATTTCATGCCTTCTGCAGGACATATTCCGTTCTATCTGCCGCCAGGCGGAGCAGGTGTGCGTGTGGATAGCGCTGTTTATCCCGGCTATACCATTTCACCACATTACGATTCGATGATTGCGAAGCTTATCGTATGGGGCGCTAACCGCGAGGAAGCAATTGCACGAATGAAGCGGGCGCTGGAGGAGTTTGCCATTGAAGGCATTAAGACAACAATTCCGTTCCATTTGAAGGTGCTGAATCACTCGAAATTTATTAAGGGCGATTTCGATATTAAATTCCTTGAGGAATATGACATTAACCAGCAGTAAACATTCAATTAGAATAGTTTGTCATATTTTCGGCTGAATGTTATAGTATAGAAATAAGATGCGGATGTAGGCTTGTCAACGGAGCCGTTAACGCGCAACTTTAGGGAGGTGTACAACCAACATGAGTACGATCGCTGCTGATTATGAGAAAACGGAAATCGGAACTATTCAAATTGCCCCCGAAGTCATCGCAGTTATTGCAGGTCTTGCCACAATCGAAGTGCAAGGCGTAGCTGGCATGAGCGGTGGCCTTGCTGGAGGCATTACTGAATTGCTCGGCCGTAAAAACCTGTCAAAGGGCGTAAAAGTAGAGGTTGGACAGCGTGAAGCTGCTGTGGACGTATCCATCATTGTGGAATATGGCAACAAGATCCCCGAGATCGCTGCTAATATTCAAAGCAATGTGAAACGTTCAATCGAAATGATGACTGGGTTGCATGTGGTTGAAGTAAATGTTCATATCCATGATGTTTATTTCAAGCCTGCCGAAAAACCTGAAGAGGAAGATCAGAACTATCGAGTTAAATAGATAGCAATGCGCACTAGAAATGTACAACCCCCTTGTGATTGGGCATGCCGCTTTCGCACTTGGGGGTTTTCATTCGAGTCCGCGGGAGGAGACGCACAATGATTAAAGTTGTAGATAAGCTGTTTTTATTTTTGTACAGCATTGTAATCATTATCATCTCTTTGTTTGTAGCTGGAGCAGGCTTTGGCTGGATCCCTAAAGATATGTTGAATGATGGGATTACCTATTTGTACGAAGAGAAATCGCTTCAAATCACGGTAATATCAATAAGTGCTGTATTCCTTTTGATCAGTATTCGTTTCTTGATTGTTTCATTATATAGAGGCTCTGCAACATCACCTTCGATCGACCAGAGAACAGATTTTGGAGATATTAGAATTTCTATCGAAACAATCGAGAATTTGGCGCTTAAAGCAGCATCGCGTCAGCGTGGCGTAAAGGATTTAAGAGCGAGAATAAAAGTGACAGAGGCTGGCTTGGATATTGTGCTGCGCACCGTTATCGACGGCGAAACTTCAATTCCGCAGCTGACAGAAGAAATTCAAAGTACTGTTAAAACACATGTTGAAGAAATTACGGGCATGCCGGTAGCCAATGTAGCTGTATTTGTTGCTAATGTTATTCAAGCCAATACTTTCAAAAGCCGCGTAGAGTAGAAAAGGGGGCTTGCTGATGTTCAGGGAGTTCTGGAATATCTATTGGAAGCGGATATTAGGCGTTGCGTCAGGCGTTTTATGCGGGATCGTTTATTTATGCTTCGGTTTTTGGGACATGCTATTCGTAGCGCTTCTAGTATTTGTCGGTTATTCTATAGGCAAATATAAAGAAATGAACGAAGGGCCTGTATTGCCGCTGCATCGATTATGGGAAGCCTTGCTTGATCGCTTCAGGCCTTTTAAGTAATCCTGTGGTCTCCTCCGTTCTCCGGATTCCTTCTATTCGGAGCAGGGAGGAGATCATAGGTTTTTTCGAATTATAGGCAAGTACAGACACGCGGATATGCGGATACGGAGGATACATGAGACGACGATTAGCAAGAGAAATAGCGGTATCAGGCTTATACCAAACGGAAATGAACGAAGTAACGATTAAAGAGGCTGTCGATATGATTATGGACGAGCTTCGTGGCGAGAATGAAATTGGCGGAGATCTTCATGGGCTGGAAGGGACTGAAGCCTTCGCGCGAGAGCTTGCTTATGGTGTGGCGGAGCGCAGGGAAGCGATTGATGATATGCTGCGGCAGTATTTGACAGGCTGGCAGGTAGATCGTCTATCGCGAGTTGATCGCCAAGTATTAAGGCTTGCTTGCTTCGAAATCATGTTCCGAGATGATGTACCGCCGAAAGCAGCCGTTAACGAAGCGATTGAAATTGCAAAGCATTATGGTAATGAAGAATCGGGTAAATTCGTCAATGGTGTACTGGGCAAGTTCATTTCAATCGCAGATGAATGGAAGCAAAAAGAAACGAAGGAGTAGACAAAGACGAATTTTGATATAAGGAGTAGATCGGTAAATGAGCGCACAAAAAATTGAAGGTAAAAAAATTTCTGATCAAATTCGCGAGGAGCTTATTGCTGAGACGGCCAGGTTAAAGCAGCAGGGTGTAACTCCTGGCTTGGCGGTCGTACTGGTTGGTGAGGATCCTGCTTCCAAGGTATATGTTGGCTCCAAGGAAAAGGCTTGCGAGCAGGTCGGTTTTTATTCCGAGGTTCACCGTTTGCCGGCTGAAACGAGCGAGACGGAATTGCTTGCGCTTATTGAGCGCTTGAATAATCAAGACAGCATTAACGGTATTTTAGTTCAATTGCCACTGCCGGACCATATTAATGAGAAAGCAGTCATTGATGCAATTAGCGTCGAGAAAGATGTCGACGGTTTCCATCCGCAAAGCGTCGGAAATCTAGTCATCGGCGACGACAGCTTGCTGCCATGCACCCCAGCAGGCGTAATTGAGCTTATTAAGCGCAGCGGAGTGGAAATTGCAGGCAAGCATGCCGTAGTTATCGGCAGAAGCAATATTGTTGGCAAGCCGGTAGCTATGCTGCTTATGCGTGAGCACGCAACCGTTACGATCTGCCATTCCAGAACAGCGAATATGAGCGAAATTGCTAAGCAGGCAGATATACTGGTCGTTGCGATCGGCAAACCGAAAGCGATTGACAGCAGCTTTGTGAAGCCGGGCGCTATCGTCATTGATGTAGGCATTAACCGCATGCCTGACGGAAAGCTTGCTGGAGATGTAGATTATGAGGATTGCTTGGAAAGTGCTGCCTTTATTACTCCCGTCCCTGGCGGAGTTGGTCCGATGACCATTACGATGCTTATGAAAAATACGTTGACTGCAGCAAAAAGGGCTAATGGAATTAAGGGGTGATCGGATTGGCCAATCAGCCTCATATTTATTCCATCAAAGAAATTAACAAATATGTGCGAATGAAGATGGAATCGGATGCGCTGCTGAGCGATGTATGGCTCAGAGGCGAAATATCTAATTTTGTTCATCATTCCAGCGGGCATATGTATTTTACTTTGAAAGATAAAGACAGCAAGCTGAAGTCTGTTATGTTTGCGTCCTACAATACAAGACTCCCTTTTATCCCAAAGGAAGGCACAAAGGTGCTTGCTCGAGGCAGCATAAACGTATTCGAGCGTGATGGAACCTATCAGTTCTATGCTACAGCGATGCAGCCTGACGGTAAAGGCAGCTTGTATCTTGCTTACGAGCAGTTGAAAAATCGACTGGATGAGGAAGGCTTGTTTGCTGCTGCGCGCAAACGGGCCATTCCTGTCTTTCCCCGGTCAATTGGCATTGTTACATCCCCAACCGGCGCGGCGGTGCAAGATATTATTACAACGCTGCAGCGGCGTTATCCGGTTATACCTATATATATTTATCCTGTGCTTGTGCAAGGCAAGCAGGCAGCCCCGTCAATAGCCGCTGCAATTGATGCGATGAATCGGCACAGCGCTTGCGACGTGCTGATAATCGGCAGGGGCGGCGGTTCATTGGAAGAGCTTTGGGCTTTTAATGAAGAAATAGTTGCAAGAAGCATTGCTGCTTCGCAAATTCCTGTTATTAGCGCAGTCGGTCATGAGACAGATTTTACAATTGCTGATTTTGTAGCCGACCTGCGAGCAGCGACGCCTACAGCAGCGGCTGAGCTTGCCGTACCGCATTTGCTGGAGTTGAAGCAGCAGCGAGCACGAGCAGAGCAGCGCCTGCAGCTTGCAATGAAGGCGCTTATACAAGCAAACAAAGAGAAACTGACGCGGCTTAAACGTTCTCCTTTCTTTATGCAGCCTCGCAAGTATATGCTGGATCAGACGCAGCGGCTTGATCGCTTGACAGAGCAGCTGGAGGGCAGAACAAGACAGCTGGTGAAGCAGCGCTATATTCAATTAGCGCAGCAGCAGGCCGCCTTGGCAGGCAATCATCCTGGCGCGCAAGTGCTTTATTTGAAAAAGCAGCTGGAAGGCTTTAATAAGCGGATGAATAATTCGATTCACGCAAGCCTCAAGGAAAACAAACTGAATTTGACAGGGAAAATAAAGCAGCTGGATGCGCTTAGTCCGCTTAAAGTAATGGCGCGCGGCTATAGCTTAGTATACGATGAGCTGGAAAATCATATTATCGGCAGCATTGATCAGGTCCAAGATGGCGATAAAGTAAAAGTAAAGTTGTCAGATGGGCAGTTAGATTGTGTTGTACAATCCAAACGAGGTGAGCCACATGGTAGAAACAACGACTAATCTTGAGACGTTAAGCTTCGAGCAAGCAATGGAGCGATTAGAGCTCATTGTCGCTCAGTTGGAAAACGGGGATGTTCCGCTGGAAACTGCCATTGAGCTGTTTCAGGAGGGGATGGCCCTCTCCCGTTTATGCGGCGGAAAGCTTGAGCAGGTAGAAAGCAAAATTCATTTGCTGATTGAATCGGAGCACGGGCTGCAACAAAAACCGTTTGTATCTTCAAACGAGGAAAAAGGGGAATAAGCTTGGAACAACTGGCTGCTATTTCTATATATCTGAAACAATCCGCTGCCCGCGTTGAGGCGGCAATGGCAAAATCATTATCAGCAGAATGGGATGTGCCTGATCAGCTTCGAAAGGCTATGGCTTACTCGCTTGAAGCAGGAGGTAAACGGATTCGTCCTGCGCTAGTGCTGGCAGCTGCAGAAGCGGTTCATGGCGCTGAGGAAGCAAGCGAGCATGCACTGCCCGTCGCTTCAGCTATTGAGTATATACATACCTATTCATTGATTCATGATGATCTTCCAGCGATGGACAATGATGATTTTCGCAGAGGGAAGCCAACTAACCACAAAGTATTTGGAGAAGCGCTGGCTATTTTAGCAGGGGATGCTTTATTGACGCACGCTTTTTATCTGGTATCCGAGGTTGCAGGCAAAGGTGCGGTTAGCGCTGAGCAGACTTTGCGTATCGTAGCAGATCTTGCCCGTTTGGCTGGCCCAAGCGGGATGGTTGGCGGTCAAGTGGCTGATATGGAAGGCGAGCAGGGCATTACATCCATAGAAGAGCTCGAATATATACATTTGCATAAGACAAGCGATCTGGTTATATTCTCTGCAACAGCAGGAGGCCGCATCGGCGGCGCTACTGAGCAGCAGTTGAAGCAGCTGGCGTATTATGGGCGGAATATTGGACTAGCCTTTCAAATCCAGGACGATATTTTAGATTTAACTGGCGACGAGCAAAAGCTTGGCAAAAAAACAAATAGCGACATAACACAAAGTAAAGTAACGTATCCATATTTGTATGGTTTAGAAGAAAGCAAGGCCAAAGTGGAGAAGCTGACTCATGATGCCAAAGCGGCCATTCTGGATGCGAAATTTGCAGCTCCAGAGCGTTTATTGCAAATTGCAGATTATTTGGTGCATCGCGATCATTAGATAGCTCAGGAAATTGGGCAACTGGCGATGAATATGCTATACTAGCATAAAATTGTATCGTTCATAGGACAGCTTAGCAAGAATAGACTGTCCGCGAAAGCGAGGAAAAAATCGTGCTGCTAGATAAAATTAACGGTCCTCAGGATTTAAAAGGCTTATCAACTGATCATTTGGAACAGTTGGCGGCGGAAATTCGCCATTTTCTAGTTGAGAAATTGTCTGCGACAGGCGGTCATCTTGCTCCTAACCTGGGAGTTGTTGAGCTCACTATCGTTATGCATTATTTGTTCAACAGTCCAGAGGATAAGTTTATTTTTGATGTGGGACATCAATCTTATGTGCACAAAATGCTGACTGGAAGAAAAGATAAATTTGATACATTACGTAAATATAAAGGCCTGTGCGGTTTTGTTAAACGTTCCGAAAGCGAGCATGACGTATGGGAGGCCGGACATAGCAGTACATCATTATCAGCAGCTATGGGGATGGCTTTAGCTCGCGATTTGAAGGGCGAGACTAATCGCGTAGTCGCTGTAATTGGCGACGGTGCGCTTACAGGCGGCATGGCGCTGGAAGCATTGAATCATATCGGACATGAAAAAAGAAAAATGATCGTTATTCTTAATGATAATGAAATGTCGATCGCACCTAACGTTGGCGCGATGCATCATTATTTAGGTAAAATCCGTTCTGACCGCCATTACCAGAAAGCTAAGGAAGAGCTGCAGCAATTTTTAAACAAAATTCCTGCAATTGGCGGCAAGCTGGCCAAAACAGCAGAGCGTTTTAAGGACAGCCTGAAATATTTGCTCGTAAGCGGCATTTTGTTTGAGCAATTCGGCTTAACTTATCTAGGTCCGGTTGATGGCCATGACATTGACCAGTTAAAAGAGATTATGAAACAGGCTGACGCTATTCAAGGGCCTGTGCTTGTGCATGTCCTGACAATAAAAGGAAAAGGCTACAAGCCAGCAGAGAATGACTCCCATACTTGGCATGGCGCATCGCCTTACAAAATAGAATCAGGCAAAATGATTAAAGCAGTTGGACCGCCAATGTATACGCAAGTATTCGGCGATATGCTGATCGAGCTTGCCGAGCAGGATAAACGTATCGTAGCCGTAACGCCCGCCATGCCTGGCGGTTCAGGCCTAATGAGTTTTGCAGAAAAATTCCCTGATCGTATGATCGATGTCGGCATTGCTGAGCAGCATGCGGCAACGATGTCAGCTGCGCTGGCAATGGAGGGCTTAAAGCCTGTGTTTGCCGTGTATTCGACTTTTCTGCAGCGTGCTTACGACCAGGTTATTCATGATATTTGCAGGCAGAATCTGAATGTTGTATTTGCGATTGACCGTGCAGGCTTTGTCGGCCCGGACGGCGAAACGCATCAAGGCGTATATGATATTGCTTTCCTTCGACATGTTCCTAATATAGTTGTCATGATGCCGAAGGACGAGAATGAGCTAAGACGGATGATGAAGACGGCAATTGAGTATTCAGCAGGACCGATCGCAGTTCGTTATCCGCGAATTAACGGCTTGGGCGTTGAGCTTGATGCAAATCCGGAGCCGCTTGAAATCGGCAAGTGGGAAACAGTGCGTGAGGGCGATTCGGCAACAATTGTTGCCATAGGCCCGATGCTGGAGGTAGCTGCAGATACAGCAGATTTGCTGAAGCGTGAAGGCATGAATGTACAGATTGTCAACGCCCGCTTTATTAAACCGCTGGATGAGGAGCT
The DNA here is from genome assembly GCF_050864975.1 of Paenibacillus sp. GXUN7292. Lineage (NCBI taxonomy): Bacteria > Bacillati > Bacillota > Bacilli > Caryophanales > Paenibacillaceae > Paenibacillus > Paenibacillus sp. GXUN7292. The sequence continues at coordinate 190,817 of NZ_JBOZWO010000005.1, forward strand.
GCTTCTTAAGCTGGCTAGCGAAGGCAGACGAATTATTGTACTGGAGGAAGGCACGGAGCTGGGAGGCTTTGGAAGCTCCATTCTGGAGTTCTATTCCTTAAAGGGCATTTACAATGTTCCTGTCAAAATAATCGGCGTGCCGGATATTTTTGTTGAGCATGGCTCGATAACGGAGCAGCGTGCAGAAATCGGATTAACTGCGGAACGTGTTGCCGGAGAGCTGCGCAATATGCTGCCGATTCGCATGAAGCGTGTGACAGGCAGATCATAAATAAAGGTGAATAATGACAAACAGTAAAGAAAGAATTGATGTTCTTTTAGTTGAACAGGGCTTTTTTGCAAGCCGCGAAAAAGCAAAGGCAGCTCTGATGGCCGGCCTTGTGCTTGTAGATGAGGAGCCAATAGACAAAAGCGGTACGAAAGTGCTGCGTACTGCCGCAATTAAAGTAAAGGGCGCAGTGCATCCTTATGTTAGCCGCGGCGGTTTAAAGCTTGAAAAAGCGATAAAGCTGTATCAGCTTGACTTGACGGGCAAAGCAATGCTTGATATCGGAGCTTCGACGGGCGGCTTTACGGATTGCGCGCTGCAAAATGGCGCAGCTTACGTATATGCTATCGATGTAGGCTACAATCAGCTTGACTGGTCACTTAGGCAAAATGAAAAAGTTTGCGTAATGGAGCGGACAAATTTCCGCTATTTGCAGCCTGAGGATTTGAAGGGGCCAGCACCTGAATTTGCTTCCATTGATGTATCCTTTATATCGTTGAAGCTGATACTGCCAGTACTAGCGACTTTGATTGCGCCTGGCTCTAAAGTCGTAGCCTTAATTAAGCCGCAGTTTGAGGCGGGGCGTGAAAAGGTAGGCAAAGCGGGCATCGTTCGCGAGCCGGCCGTGCATGAGGAAGTGCTTCAATCCATTACGGCTTTTGCTGCAGAGCTCGGTTTTTCGCTGCAGGGCTTAACTTTTTCTCCGATTACGGGCGGCGAGGGCAATATCGAGTTTTTGGCTTTTTGGAGCTGGACTAGTGTAGAAAACCAGCCCGCATTTGATCAAGCTGCTATCAAGCAGCTTGTCCACGAGGCTAATGCTGCCTTCAAATAATAAAATAAAAGCACCAAGGAAAGGATGCCGATCAGTAAATACTGCACAGGCATCTTTTTTGCTTTACTAAGGTGGCAACATTTGCTACACTATCTATAACCAAACAAGCGTTCGCTTAATCGATTTGCTCAAATGGAGGATATTCGATGACGAAATACGGAGATTGGTTCATAATGTTGGCTGGCGGGATTTTTATTGTAATCTGGCTTTATCGAGCGGTTTACCGCTGGCTCCATTCGCCAGTTGCCATGAATACCGTCAAGCTGGGCAAGGGCAAGCCCGTTGATCCTGACGATGAGGCGGTAAAACTGCTGAAGCGTGCCGGATATGATGTGCCCTCATGCAAGCATATTATTCGCATTCCTATTGAAGTAGACGATGAACTGCTCGAATATGGGACAAGATTGAATATAGATTACATAGCAGAGCAAGACCACTGCACATATGTTGTAAAGCTTGAAAAAGAACGTAAATCAGTAGATTATTCACCAAGCAGTCTTAGGGATCATCTGTTGATGTATTCTTTAATTTTGCCAAGCTGCTCCGGCGTATTAATCGTTAACGTGAAGGAAGCGACAGTTCGCAAAGTATCTTTCTTAATTGGATAGCAGAGCAGGTTTAAACAAAAAAGGATGGGGGCCATTTCATGAAGGGCATGCGCCAATTTAAAATAAAGGAAATCATTTCAAACCAGACGATAGAGACGCAAGATGAGCTAGTCGACGCGCTTCGCAAGACAGGCATGCACGTTACCCAGGCGACGGTATCAAGGGATATTAAAGAGCTGATGCTTGTTAAAATTCCTGCGGAGGAAGGGAAATACCGATATTCAATGCCAATGGATGTACAGAGGCACAACCCGATTCATAAGCTGAAACGGGCTTTACTGGACCATTTCACTCATATCGATTATACCGATAATCTGGTCGTGCTGAAGTGCTTGCCAGGCACAGCAAATGCGATAGGCGCCTTAATCGACAATATGGAATGGCCTGAGGTAATGGGCACGATATGCGGTGACGATACGATATTAATGATTTGCAGAACGAAGAAGCAAAGCGGAGAAATTGTGGAGCGCTTGCTTGCTTTACTAAACTAAGGAGGATCTGATCATGCTGCGCGAGTTATCGATAAGAAATTTAGCGGTTATTGAAGAAGTTAACGTTTCATTTCATCGGGGCTTTCATGTTCTAACTGGAGAGACGGGTGCAGGCAAATCTATTCTGATTGACGCACTCAGTTTAGTTATTGGTGGAAGAGGCTCTGCGGATATGGTCAGATACGGATGTGATAAAGCCGAGATAGAGGCTATGTTTGATTTAAATGCCAAGCATCCTGTATGGACGGTATTGCAGCAGCTCGGCATTGAAGGATCATCTGATGATATGCTAATAATTAGAAGAGAGCTTTCTGCCTCAGGCAAAAGCACAAGCAGAGTAAATGGACAACTGGTTACCTTGACGATGCTGCGTGAAATCGGAGAATGTCTCGTTAATATACACGGTCAGCATGAGCATCAATCATTGCTAAAGACGGAGCAGCATTTGGAATGGTTGGATTTGTATGCCGGTGATTTATTAATAGAGCGGAAGCTGCAATATCAGGCTATTTTTGCGGAGCTCCAGCAGATTAAAGGGAATATTCGGGATTTGGAGCAATCCACCCGGCAAAATGCGCAAATGCTTGATCTATACCATTTTCAAATCGAAGAAATATCGCAGGCTGCATTAAAGCAGCAAGAGGATGAATTATTACTGGAAGAAAAGCAAAAGCTAATGTATGCAAGTAAAAGGATGGATGGCATATCAGAAGCTTATGAATTGCTGCAGGGCAAGCGTGCTCTCGATGCGCTTAGCACGGCTATGAGCAAGCTGAATGACATTTTGTCGTATGATCCAGCCAAATTGTCTCCTTTATTTGAACAGCTTTCAAGCGCATTTTATCAAGCTGAAGATGTAGCTTTCCAATTGCGAGATTATCGTGACAGTATTGAATCTGATCCTGAGCTGCTGGAGCAAATTGACGATCGCTTGGCACTCATCAATAGCCTTAAGCGTAAATACGGTGAAACGATACCTGATATTTTAAGTTATTTGGACTCCATTATTGTGGAACGTGATCAAATAGAAAATCGCGATGATATTTTAGAAAAGCTTCATAAGCAGGAAGCTGCCATGCAGAAGCAGGCAGCTGAGCTTGCGCAGGAGCTTTCGCATTTGAGAAGCCACGCAGGCAAAAAACTGTCAGCAGCAATTGAAAACGAGCTTAAGATGCTGCAAATGCCTGCCGCCAGATTTGAAGTAAGCTTGCAGCCGCTTCTAGAAGCAGACCAATCGGTCAAGCTGAACAGCAATGGCATGGATGAAGCTGTGTTTTTGCTTTCCTCGAATCCGGGAGAGCCGCTCAAGCCGCTTAACAAAATCGCCTCCGGTGGAGAAATGTCGCGCATTATGCTGGCCTTGAAGAGCATTTTTGCCGAAATTGACCATATCCCTGTGCTTGTTTTTGACGAAGTGGATACTGGAGTGAGCGGCAGGGCGGCCCAGGCTATTGCAGAGAAAATGTCCCGTCTTGCTTTAACTTGCCAGGTGTTTTCGATTACGCATTTGCCGCAGGTTGCTTGCATGGCGGATCATCATTATGAAATACGCAAGCAAATTACCGATGAAAGAACGGCAACTGGCGTTACGGAACTAGTTCACAATGCCAGGATCGAAGAGCTGGCAAGAATGCTCGGCGGTGTGGAGGTTACGGAAAAAACTCGCAATCATGCACAAGAAATGCTTGATTTGGCACATGATTTAAAAGGTGCTTAAAGGAAGTAAATAAGGGAAACTTTTTGCGGACATAAAACGGTGAGCGAAGGGTAACTTAAAGGTACGCCATTGGCGATACTACCTTTTTCGTCTTACGATGGAAAGTCAGGGAGCGTGAAATCATTGAACTCCAATCAAAGGAAGCGATGGTTTGGCCTTGTTCTCGTGATCGTCGTATGCATGCTCGGTAGCTCCTCCGCTTTTCAACAATTTGCCGCATTGCCGAATGAACTTCGTTTATTCTCAGGCCAGTTGAAGCATTTACAATATGGAGTACCCGTTCAAGCAGAAGTATCGGTCGATCCACAAGTGCTGCAGGTTAACGGATCATCAGCTCAAACGTTATCCGTTAATTTGAAAAACCCGCTGTCATTACAGCCTTTTCAAAGTGGTCAAACAAACCTGAAGATGAAATTATTTGGTAAAATTCCTTTCAAAACTGTAAAGGTAAATGTAGTTCCAGATTTAAGGGTAATCCCTGGGGGACAGACGATCGGCGTAAAGGTGAAATCTGCTGGAATACTAGTCGTCGGCCATCACCAAGTAAAGGACGAATCTGGTCAGAAGCTATCACCTGGAGAAGCAGCTGGTTTAAAGCTTGGCGATCTTATAACGAATATTAATGATACTCCTATTAGAGAGGTACAGAAGGTATCCGAGCTTTGCGCCAAGTACGCTGATCGCAATAAGCCGCTAAAGGTTACCTTTAAACGTAACGGTCAAATAAAGGAAACATTGCTTCAGCCTGTATTTGATGCTGAGGATCAATCCTGGCGTCTTGGGCTGTATATCAGAGACTCTGCAGCAGGGGTGGGCACATTAACCTTCTTTGCTCCTGATCATGGCGTATATGGCGCTTTGGGACATGTAATAACCGATATGGATACACAAACTGCGATTGAGGTCGGTGAAGGGAAAATTTTGCAGTCGCATGTTACCTCAATTAACAAAAGCCAATCTGGCGAGCCTGGAGAGAAGAGAGCAACCTTCGTCAAGGAAGGACATATTCTCGGCAATATTGAACGCAACACAGCTTTTGGTATTTTCGGTAAGATGAAGGAAGCCCCTGCACAAGGCTATAGCATGAAACCAGTTCCTGTAGCATTTGCTGAAGATGTCAAGGAAGGACCTGCAGAAATTTGGACCGTTGTGAACGGACAGAAGGTGGAACGTTTCCAGATTGAAATTGCTCATGTTTCCAAGCAATCTGCACCAGCTACTAAAGGAATGGTTATTAAAATAACAGATAAACGCTTATTGGATAAAACTGGCGGCATCGTTCAAGGAATGTCCGGAAGCCCGATATTGCAAAATGGTAAATTGATTGGTGCGGTAACACATGTGTTTGTTAATGATCCTTCATCAGGCTATGGCTGCTTTATTGAATGGATGCTGCAGGACGCAGGCGTCCTTAAGCCAACCAAATCCGCCCTGGCTGAGCAAGTGCAGTATGCAGTTTAACTCTGCTTAATAAACAACAAAACTGTGACTTGCATCTTGATTAGTTGAACTTTCCTTCAACTAAACAAGCTGTTAGTCACAGTTTTGTTTATACTCGTTGCTAAATTGTGTTAAAATTAAACAGTTCCATATTTGTCATATGAAAAGGCTCTATTTGTCGAATGATTTCGAATGGAATCAGATCATGTAGCAAATTATTAATTATATCGAAATTACATAAAAAAATAAAGAAAAAAAATTTTCGACAGGAGGAATTCAATTAGTTATGTCGAAAACTAAATTCAGACAACCTAAGAGCGAGACATCAATATCATTTCGAGGGAGGATTACACTTTGCACAAGATCGAAGTATTGTTAGCAGATGACAACAGAGAATTTACTGGCTTGTTATCGGAATACATATCCGAACAAAGTGATATGAAGGTTTGCGGTGTTGCGTATAACGGTGAAGAGGTAATAAGACATTTGGAGCAGACACGTAATGTTCCAGATATTTTAATACTTGATATTATTATGCCTCATTTGGATGGATTAGGTGTTTTGGAAAAACTGCGTGAAATGAATTTGAGTCCAATGCCTAAGATCATTATGCTAACAGCATTCGGCCAAGAAAATATTACGCAAAAGGCCGTACAGTTGGGAGCTTCATACTATATTTTAAAGCCATTCGATATGGAAGTATTGGCTAATCGTATCCGTCAGCTTGTGGGAGTGCCTGCCCACTCGACTTCAGCGCAATTCAGCACTTCATCCACATCATTGAAATCCAATGTAGTGCCAATGGCAAAGGGCAAAAATCTGGATGCGAATATTACGAGCATTATTCACGAAATCGGCGTACCAGCGCATATTAAAGGTTATCAGTATCTTCGTGAAGCGATCACGATGGTATACAACAATATTGAAATTTTAGGAGCAATTACAAAAACGTTGTATCCAGCTATCGCCGAAAAATTCAAAACGACGCCGTCACGCGTCGAACGCGCCATTCGCCATGCGATCGAGGTCGCTTGGACACGCGGCAACATCGACAGCATCAGCCATCTGTTCGGCTACACCATCAACATCAGCAAGTCTAAACCAACCAATAGCGAGTTTATCGCAATGGTGGCTGATAAGCTGAGGATTGAGCATAAGGTGTCGTGAAAGGGTAAGAATTAAATATAACGCGAGAAGCAACAGACACTTCTTTATCGGAAATCCAATTCCGTTAAAGAAGTGTTTTTTATTTAAAGTATTTGATTGAATATCATTTTGTTCATGACAAACACAAACATATCATATATGATAAACAGACAATAAAAATATAAAAGCTTAAGGTGCCAGTAAGTAAAGTTGACTTTATTTAATTGGGTAAAAGGGAAGTGGGTGAGATTCCCACGCGGTCCCGCCGCTGTATAAGAGGAGTCTATGCTTAAATGCCACTGGGAAACTGGGAAGGCAGCATAGACGTTGATTCTTGAGCCAGAATACCTGCCTGAAAAGCTTCAGATCATTTTTCTACGAAGGATAGGAGGGTGTCTATTTTTGCATGCTTTTTTTGTAAGTGCAGTTTAGACCTCTTAACCTTCTGTTAAGAGGTTTTTTGAATTATAAGAATTTATAAGTTTTATCTATAAACTTGTTCTTATCATTCATCGGTATAGAGTAACAGGAGGAGTTTGAAAGAGATGAGAAAACAGAAGTGGTTATCGTGGCTGCTCATTGGCAGTTTGTTTGTTTCGGCGTTCTTGTTCCATGTATCGATAGCTTCTGCAAGTAAGGAACAGCAATCTACGTCTTCCATTAAAGAGCTGTATCGCGATTATGAACAAATTTCTGCTTGGGCATTAGAGGCTATACAACAAGCTACGGACAATGGCTTTGTCCAAGGCAGCGCAGGCAAGTTCAATCCGAAGAAGCCGATTACGAGAGCGGAGTTCACAAAGATTTTGGCAGCAATGCTAGACTTTGATGTGACCCCAGAACAAACAGGCTTTTTTACGGATGTAACGGACCAGGACTGGTTTGCTCCTTATGTAAACACAGCTTTTAATAAAGGCTTGATTACAGGCTACGCGAATAAATTCCAGCCTAATGCAACGATTACTCGTGAAGAAATGGCAGTTATAATCGCTAGAGCATTAGAGCTTGAATTTTCAAAATCCGCTAGTGTAATAAAAGATAGCAATAAAGTGTCAGAATGGGCAAAGCAAGCTGTTGAGGCAGTTACCGCACTTGGCATTATGACGGGCGATGCAGCTGGCTTTCATGCCAATCAAGCCGTTACTAGGGAAATGGCTGCTGTAGTTGCAGTTCGTGCATATGTATACAAGGAAGATTCAACAGCATTTCAAAAATCTTTGGAAATAGCAAAAATAACGGAGCAGTTGAAAAAAACGTCCAGCTTTTTACAAGCAGAAGTAACGAATCCTGTCATAGCAAGCGTTGGCGGCGATTGGACGATATTTGGGCTTGCTCGTTCAGGCATACCAATCGATGCGCAATATTATAGTCAATATGTTAAAAATGTAGAGCAATTTTTAATAGAGAATTCCAGCAAGCTCCATCATGTAAAATATACGGAGTATGGCAGAGTTATTCTTGCGTTAACCGCGATTGGAAAAGATATAACGAATGCTGCAGGCTACGATTTGCGCGAGCCGCTTGCAGATTTTGAAACTGTTATTAAGCAAGGAATTAATGGCCCAATCTTTGCGCTTATAGCTTTGGATAGTAAAAGCTATGACATCCCTGTAGCAGCAGGCGTTAAAAAACAAACGACCAGAGAGCTGCTGATTCAGTTTATTTTGGATAGAGAAGTGAATGGAGGAGGCTGGGCGCTTGGCAATAACCCATCTGAAGCGGATCCGGATATAACGGCAATGGCTATACAAAGTTTGACTCCCTACTATAAAAATAATGAGAAAGTCACAAAGGCTATCGATCGCGGTTTGTCTTGGCTATCAAATGTCCAGCATGCAGATGGTGGTTATGCCACCTGGGAAACTGTAAATTCGCAGAGCGTCGCTCAGGTAATCGTTGCTTTAACAGGCCTTGGCATTAACCCTGATCAAGACGTCAGATTTATTAAAAACGGAAATTCAGTATTTGATGCATTGCTGGCCTACTCAGACGTAAAAGGCGGATTTTATTATGTGAAATCTGGTGGAAGCAGTAACGGCGGGGCTAATTCTGGTCAGATTGATTTGATGGCTACGGATCAAGCTTTCTATGCATTATCGTCCTATGAAAGATTTCTGACGAATAAGAACCGTCTCTACGACTTGTCAGACGTTTGATTTGGAGGTTTACATGAATAAAAAGAAATGGTTAACTGGTCTGGCAATTGTATGTGTACTGGCAATTGCATTTTTTTGGGGCGGAAATTTTCAGAAGCAATCGGTGAAAACAGATAATAATGTCGGTCAACTTACACACAATTCTTCATTAGAACAAACTGGCGAGGCAGGGAGTGCCACGGATGAGCTAGAGAACAATCAGGAGAAGCATCTGGAAAGTAATCCTGAAGTTCAATCTGAAGCTCAATCTAATGAAGGTTTAAAAGATGATGGGGAAGCTCCCGTCGATCAATCCAGCACATCCTCTACCATCATACCTGAACCTGATAAGCAGCCGGAGCCAGAAACTAAACCGATTGTGCCAACACCTGCAGCAACCGCGGCAAATGGATCCAATCAAGCTGCAGAAGCTTCAAATAATAGTGAGAAAGCACCAGCTTCTACGCCAGCACCAATTGAAACTAAAGAGCCAAACGACAAGGATAAATATCTCACCGATCCTGTTCCGCCAGGTAAACCAGAGCCTGTGGAGTGGCAGGATACGAAGATTGATAAACAGAAAGAGCTGACGGTTACATTATCGGTATCAGCAGCAACGATCCTCGATAATTTAAATATATTTGATGCAGATAAATTAGAGGTGCTACCGCAGGACGGAATAATTTATGCTGCAAAGAAGGTTGTTTTTTACGAAGGTGAATCGGTGTTTGATGTGCTGCTTCGCGAGCTGAAGGCAAATAAAATTCATATGGAATTTAATAGGACCCCTCTTTATAACAGTAATTATATTGAAGGGATCAACAATATTTATGAATTTGATTGCGGAGAGTTAAGCGGCTGGATATACAAAGTAAACGGCTGGTTTCCCAATTACGGAAGCAGTCGTTATGCCTTACAGGACGGGGACGTAGTGGAATGGGTTTATACGTGTGATTTAGGCAGAGATGTTGGCGGATATGTTGCGGCAGCGGGAGAGTCCAAATGAGCAAGGATGTCTTTTCTACCTTTCATCCCATCGTCAATTTTACTTTTTTTGCAGCGGTATTTATGTTTAGCATGATTTTTATGCATCCCATTTTTCAATGCCTGTCATTTATTGGCGCAGTTACCTATTCCATTATGTTAAACGGGAAAAAAGCAGTTATTTTCAACTTTGTTTATATGCTGCCCCTAATGCTGATTATGGCGTCACTCAATCCTATGTTTAACCATGCAGGAATTACCATTTTGTTTTATGCCAAGAGCGGAAATCCGATTACCTTGGAATCCATTTTGTACGGCGTGGCGATGGCTGCGATGTTTATAACCGTTATTATTTGGTTTTCCTGCTACAACAAAGTGATGAGCTCGGATAAATTTATTTATCTGTTTGGCAAAATAGTGCCGGCATGGTCTCTCGTGATAGCTATGGCGCTTCGTTTTGTACCGCGCTACAAAGAGCAGCTAATCGCTATTTCTAATGCGCAAAAATGCATCGGCAGAGATATAACGCAAGGCCATTTGGTGCAAAGAGCGCGTAATGGATTAACGATCCTGTCCATATTGACGACCTGGGCTTTAGAAAATGCAATCGAAACCGCAGATTCTATGAAGGCAAGAGGATATGGCTTGCCAGGAAGAACAAGCTTTTCTATTTATCGATTTGACGGCAGAGACCGGAATGTTTTTATTTTGCTTGTTTGCTTAATTATCATTATTTTTATAGGTGCAGCAATAGGGGAAAATAGCATTCGTTTTTTTCCTTCAATTAAATATACAGAAGCAACAGCGTTCAGTTTAGTTGTCTATTTTGCTTATTTCGTTTTATGTATGATACCGGTTATTTTGTATGTGTGGGAGGAATGGAAATGGACTTATATCAAATCGAACAGTTAAGCTTTTCATTCCCGGACAGTGAGAGCGACGCGCTTAAATCTATAAGCCTAAGCATTAAAAACGGCGAGTTTATCGTTATTTGCGGCCAATCCGGCTCGGGAAAGAGCACTTTACTGAGACAGCTGAAGCCAGTGCTTTCACCTCATGGGAAGCGCAGAGGCACTATTTATTATCGCAGCAAGCCTGTTCAGGAGTGGGATACGCGCACGCAGACGGCGGAAATCGGTTTTGTTCAGCAAAATGCAGAGAATGGCATCGTAACGGACAAGGTATGGCATGAGCTGGCGTTTGGGCTTGAAAGCCTCGGCTTTGACAATGCAGTCATACGTTTGCGCGTTGCTGAAATGGCCAGTTTTTTTGGCATACAGCATTGGTTTCATAAAGGAGTGACCGAGCTTTCAGGCGGTCAGAAGCAGCTCCTCAATTTAGCTTCCATAATGACTATGCATCCTTCCATACTTATTTTGGATGAGCCGACTTCACAGCTTGACCCGATCGCCGCTGCTGAATTTTTAGCGTCGCTTAAAAAAATTAATCAGGAGCTGGGCACAACTATCGTAATTACTGAGCACCGTCTCGAAGAAGTGCTGCCGCTCGCCGATCGATTGCTCGTTATGGATAACGGCTGCTTGTTAATCGATGACCCGCCAATAAAAGCCGGACAATCGTTATTCGAGCTGGCTCACCCGTTATTTGCTTCGATGCCTGCGGCTATGCAAATAAAAGCATCCATTGAAAAAAGCGGCGCTTTGCCTATCACAGTTAAGGAAGGCCGGCAATGGCTGGAGTATTTTGCAGCGGGTAAGGAAAGAAAGGAAGCAGCGACGCTGCCTAAGCAATCGGAGCAATCGCATGGCGAAGCAGTGATCGTATTTAAAGAGGTATGGTTTAAATATAATCAATCTGGCCCGGATGTGATAAAAGATTTAACCTTTTCCGTTCGCAAAGGGGAGTTTTATTGTATTGTCGGCGGGAATGGCGTAGGGAAAACGTCCGCTTTATCGCTGATTAGCGGCATTCACAAGCCATATAGAGGTGAGATTTGGCTTAGCGGCAAAAAATCGACAGCATGGAGCACGAAAGATAAATATACGAAGCATTTAGGTATATTGCCTCAAAACCCCCAAACGCTTTTTGTGAAAAAAACAGTAGAGCTTGATCTATACGAAATGCTGCAAGGCTCTGCTATTACAAAAGAGCAAAAGCAGGAAAAGGTGATGGAGATTGTTCGCTTCGCAGAGCTGGAAAAGCTGCTGAATAGACATCCTTACGATTTAAGCGGCGGCGAGCAGCAGCGTGCTGCTTTAGCTAAAGTGCTCCTATTAGAGCCTGTGATTTTACTGCTGGATGAGCCGACAAAAGGGCTGGATGGCTACTTTAAGCAGAAGCTCGCACAATTGCTGACGGGCTTGAACAAACGTGGCGTTACGATAGTGATGGTTTCTCATGATATTGAGTTTTGTGCGCAGTATGGCCAGACTTGCGCGATGTTTTTTGACGGTAAGCTGATTACAGCTAACGCTGCCAAATCATTTTTTGCCGGAAACAGCTATTATACGACTGCTGCAAACCGAATGGCGCGGCATATTTGGAAGGATGCGGTTACGGCTGAGGATGTGATTTCACGATGTCAAAGCTTAAGGTAGCTATTCACAATCGAACGTTAATGTCTGCGTTAATGATTTTGATCATTATTCCTGCGACGATTATGCTAGGTATTTTTTTATTGGATGACCGAAAATATTATTTTATAAGCCTGCTTATTATTATGTACGCTATTGTTCCATTTCTTATGGTGTTTGAAAGACGCAAGCCAGCGGCCAGGGAACTGATCGTTATTGCCGTTCTTGCAGCCATTGCCGTTGCGGGAAGGGCAGCTTTTTTTATGCTGCCTCAGTTTAAGCCTGTCATAGCTATTGTTATTATTGCAGCAGTCTGTCTTGGAGCTGAAGCGGGATTTCTGGTAGGAGTGACCACAGGCTTTGTATCCAACTTTTTCTTCGGTCAAGGCCCCTGGACCCCTTGGCAAATGTTTTGCTTTGGCATCATCGGCTTTATTGCAGGCTTACTTTTTCAAAAAGGCTGGCTTAGCAGATCAAAGCTGGCGCTTTGCCTATTTGGAGGCGCGGCAACATTTGTTATTTATGGCGGGATTATTAATATTGGTTCTTTGTTTATATTTACAGGCCAATTTTCTTGGACCGCACTAGCCGCCGCTTACGTTTCAGCGTTTTGGTTTGATCTCATTCATACGATTGCTACGGTTGTATTTCTGTATATTTTAGCCAAGCCAATGATTGAAAAACTGGATCGGGTTAAGGTGAAGTATGGTCTAGTGGAGTAACTAAGGTCCTATTCCATCATTCCTATTTACAATTATTGAAGCATTTGGAATAATGAATGTTCACATAATTGGTTAAATATAGGAGGATCAAATTAGGATGAAGATTAGAGCGAACAGGGTTACAGGCATTATATTATTTGTAGCGCTAGCGTTGCTAATAGCTGCTGCAGCACCATTGCCGGCAACGGCACAAACATCATCGAATGAGTCTAAGAATTATGAATTGCTGCACTCGGAGTACAAATTAATCGACGGCCAAATGAAAATAACGGCAGATGTACGTGTTACAGCTGGCGAAAATATTACAGTTTTAGCGGTAGGCTATGATAAATCAGGCAATATTATCGAAATGAAGACAAAAACTGAATTTAGAATGTCAGGCACCACGGGCGTATTTCAATTCATGATGGACAAAGGAGAGCAGCTGGATAAGGTGGATATCCAGGCAATCGGAAAAATTGAAGAGCCTTATAAAGTGCTTGCCCAATCGATGGTAAAAGAAAAGGACCATGTCGAAGCATGGATTGCAGTAAGGACTGGATCAAGTCAATATATGAATGTCGTTGCAAAGGGATTTAATAAAAATGGGAAGCTAGTTGAAATTAATGGCGCTTCTGAATTTGTAATGTCAAACCATGCATCCGTATTTAAAATTAAGCTTAATGCGGTTAACGATATTGAGAAGGTACAGTTTTTAGTGTTGATAGATGATCAAACTTATGTGGTGGATTACGGCACTTATATAAAAAATGGCCGCTTAATCGTTACTGCAGTCGTTAAGAACGGTTCAGCTCAAAACATTACATCCAGAGTTACACCTTACGATGCAAAAGGTAAAGAATTAAATATTCAAACGAATACCTCATTCGCAATGTCAAAATATCTTTACAAGCTGAATATGGAAATAAAGGATACGAGCGCTAATAAGGTTGCTTTGAAATTTTACGATGAAACGGGGAAGACCGAGTTAAGCAAGCGCGGAATCTTGGTTACGATTGACGGAGCTGGCTTGGCAGTCAAGCAGCCGCCAGTTAAGAAGGACGGCAGAGTCAGTGTTCCTATGAGGGATATATTTGAAGCATTGGGAGCTGAAGTTGGATGGGAACAAGTAACGAAAACGATTACTGCGGCTAGAGGAAGCAAAGAAATTATTCTTCAGATCGGTAATAAAGAGGCGTATATTGATGGAGAAAAGATTACGATTGATGTAGCTCCAGAAATCGTTAAAGGCAGCACGATGGTACCGATCCGGTTTGTAACAGAAGCGCTGGGCTCAAAAGTGTTTTGGGATAATGATTCACAGACCGTGATGATTATCCGATAAGGAAACTAGAAAGGACCTGTTGAAGGTCCTTTTATTGTGTATTGAACAGAGGAATCGGCAATGAATCGACAGCTTCGTTAGCTATCTGGTCAGTC